>CAMWNR010000034.1 GCA_947175665.1 uncultured Porphyromonadaceae bacterium | reverse complement strand
ACAGTAAGGAGTATAACTTTCTCCACCCTCCGAAAAAGTAACTAAATTACACAGACTCAAAAAAAATGTAAAAAAAGTTTTTTACATTTTCAAAACCACATAGTTTTTCATTAACTTTACATTTCAAAACGATTTTGAGTAAAATGAATGTTCAAAACAACAATATATATCACATCCCCGCTCTTCTCGAAGACTCAATATGCGCGCTGGACATCAAACCGGGTGGCATATATGTAGATGCAACTTTCGGAGGAGGGGGACACTCTCGCGCCATAATGGAGCGCCTTGATTCCGAGGGCCGGTTATTCGGATTTGATCAGGATCTCGATGCCCTTGCCAATGCCCTGCCCGACCCGAGATTCACCTTCGTGAGATCCAACTTCAGATATATGCCTAATTTCCTCAGATATTACGGTGTAGACAAAGTTGACGGGATTTTGGCTGATCTGGGTGTATCGTTTCACCATTTTGATGAGGCTGACCGGGGATTTTCTTTCCGGATGGATGCTCCGCTCGATATGCGTATGAATCAGAAGGGGAATCTTACGGCGGCCGCATATATTAATGAGGCATCTGAAGAGGATCTCCTCTTTACCTTTCGCAGCGGCTCGGATCTGGATAATGTAAAACGTATCGTCAACGCCATAGTCAAAGCCCGGGACTCCAAGCCTATCGCTACCACAACCGATCTGGTAGAGGTAGTGTCACCGCTGCTTAATCCGCGTAATGAAAAGAAAGATATGGCTCAGGTGTTTCAGGCTCTGCGCATGACCATAAACGGGGAGATTCATGCTCTGGTAGAGTTTCTCAATAACTGCAGTAAAATACTGAAACCGGGTGGCCGACTCGCAATAATCACATATCATTCGCGCGAAGACAGACTCGTAAAGAATCTGATGAAGACAGGCAATACCGATGGGATACAGACTCAGGATTTCTTCGGACGTGTAGATAAGAGTTGGAAGTTGATAACCCGCTCCCCTATCACACCATCGCCCGAAGAGATAGAGCGTAACCCCCGCTCACGAAGCGCAAAATTGAGAGTGGCCGAATTCTTATAATCTAATAACCTCAAACCTCGAACTGCATATAAACATACAGGATGGTAAAAAATAAATCTAAGAAAAAAGGGGAGACCACCCCGGGAAAAAAGAGACGCAAAGATGGTGATCAGAAAAATGATATCCTCTCTGCGGCCGGTGAGAAGTCTTCGGCGATAGTGCGCGATCTGCGTTACGGGCAGTCGGTGTCGCTGGTGTTCTTTCAGCGCAATGCCTGGTTGCTTATCATTATTGTGGTGGCTATAATATCTTTGATCGGTCTGCGATATAAGACTAAGACCAAGATGATCGAGATTAAAAAACTGACCAGAGAACTTAATATCGCGCGCTCCGAAAAACTCCAGGAGAAGTCGGCATACATGTCGCTGATACGCGAAACCGAGATGCGACGACTTACCAAAGAGAAAAATCTCGGTCTCGTTTTTCAGGAGCAACCACCTTACGAGGTAGAACTTATCAAATAATACTAAGTAAGTGATAAAAACTCTCTCCTTTTAATGAAACCTGCTTAATTTATGCCGCTACCATATCAAAACCGGCAGAACATAATTTAAACGGTTTCTAAGAATTTCGCCATGAAGTTCTAAATACTGACAACAATGACCGCTCAGAAAAAAAATAATAAAGCACATATACTTACCCGATACGGGGTAATCTCAGTCGGGTTCTTTCTTTTCGCCCTTATAATCGGGTTGAAACTTTTTAACACCACCGTAATTCAGGCCAATGCCTGGAACGAACGCGCGCGCCGTGACTTCAACCGTATCGATACCCTTAAGCCCGAACGCGGTGACATTCTGGCTGACAACGGCAATATCCTCGCCTGCAATCTTAAGGTTTACGATATCAAGATTGACCTGCGTCACGACAAGGTAAAACGTCGTAAACTCATCTGGGCTCAGATCGACTCGCTTGCCGACTCGCTCGATGTGTACTATCCGCGTCGCCCCAATCTCCTTTCGCAACATCCCGATACCATTAAGAAATACTCATGGCACCGCAAACTTAAATATGAGTTTGAGAAGGATCCGGAGAAGCGTAGCCGCTCGCTAAGATTTGTCAAGAAGGGCTCGCTACACGATTTTGAGGTTATCAGCAAATTCCCTTACCTCAGAGATTTTAAGGGTAAAGGCACACGTAACCCTCTCTATAAGGAGGAGCGTAATGTACGTATTTACCCTTATGGCCGAATGGCTTACCGCAGTATCGGGCGAGTAAATGAGAATGAGAAAGGGGAGTTTCACGGATATTCAGGCCTTGAGGCTGACCTCGACACTCTGCTCTATGGCAAGGAGGGTTACGCCAAAAAGGTAACCCTGACTTCCGGTATTTCAAACTGGGTGACAAAACCTACCCGCAGAGGATATGATGTGCAGACCACTATCAATATCGACCTTCAGGATATGCTCGAAGAGCAATTGCTGCAGATCTGTCAGGAATCTCACGCAGAGTGGGGTACTGCGATTCTGATGGAGGTGGAAACCGGTGAAATCAAGGCCATTGCAAACATCGAGAATATCAACGGTGAGTATGGCGAGGCTCTGAATCGTGCGGTACGCGGCTTCGAACCGGGGTCGGTAATGAAGCCTATATCGATGATGATCGCTTTTGAAGACGGGCTCGTGAAGAGTGTCAACGATATGATCGATTGCTCCCCCTTTCAGCGCACCTCTGACCCTCATGCACCTACCGTAAAAAGTATGAAGCAGGTGATCGAAATGTCGTCTAATACCGGTATATCACGCGTAATATTCAGAGGTTATGCGCAAAATCCGGAGAAGTTTTACGACAGATTGGAATCAATCGGATTTTTCGAACCGATGCACTCCGGTATCGCGGCCGAAAACATACCTATGGTACGCAGACTTGTAGATAAGGATGCCAAAGGTAATAACATCACCATGACCGCGCGCCACCTTGACCTCGCACGTCAGGCTTACGGCTATAACACCACAATCCCCCCGCTATATACTCTGGCTTACTATAACGCTATCGCCAATAAGGGTAAACTCGTACGTCCGCACCTCACCAAGCGTCTTATAGGCGAGGGCGTCGACTCCGTACTTGAGATAAGTTATATCCGCGATCAGGTCTGCTCTCCAGAGACTGCCGAAAAGGTGAAACAATGCCTTAAAGAACCCGTATGGGGGCCCCACGGCACAGCCAGAGCGGTGCAGGATGACCGTGTAATGATAGCCGGCAAAACAGGTACCGCTTACCCCGTATTTGAAAACGGGGGAGGCTATGACCATTCACGCCGCCGATACGCATTCGCAGGATTTTTCCCTTACGAGAATCCTAAATACAGTTGTATCGCTCTTATACTCGCTCCCTCGGGTACTTCTGCCAACCGCACTTCCGGACAGGTAGTGAAAAATATGGCTCTCAAGATGTACTCTCGCGGTATGCTTGACAATGTATCGACTTTTACAGATTCGCGCCGGGAATCCACACCCGTTATCTCCTCTTCTACAGTAGCCAATACGGGGAGCGTGGCTAAATCTGCCGGAGCCGAAAGGGCTAAATCTATCAAGGTTGAAGACCCCAAACATAGTCTGGCCATTAATGCGATGCCTAACCTGATGGGTTATGATGCCGCCTCTGCTGTCAAAATCTTGGAAAGCAGGGGAGTGAACGTACGTATCAACGGTTCAGGGCGGGTAATAGCGCAGTCTACTCCTCCCGGCAGCGAATTACGTAAAGGCGTCACCGTAAACCTTACATTACGCAATTGACTCTCCCCTCCCCCACTCCTCCGCAATCACTGATACTTAACCCTTAACACTTACTTAGAATTATCATACTTTATGCTGAAACTCAAGACTCTTATAGATGCCATCTCACCTCTGGAAATTATAGGCGAGATAGACAAAAATATCGTATCCCTCCAGAGCGATTCGCGCAAGGCCGAGAAGGAAGGGATGTTTGTAGCCGTGCGCGGTGTCACTACCGATGGTCATAAGTATATACCGGTGGTGGCAAGTGCCCACGTAGGCGCTATTGTCTGTGAGGTCTTACCCGCTGTTTTCGAACAGGGTGTGACTTATATCCGTGTAGCCAATTCTGCCGAGGCTCTCGGTCATCTCGCTTCGCAATGGTATGACAACCCCTCCTCAAAACTTAAACTGGTAGGTGTGACAGGCACCAACGGCAAGACCACTACCGCCACTCTGCTATATGAGATGGCGCGCCTCGAAGGGTATCGCGCAGGTCTGCTCTCTACGGTGTGCAATTATATCGACAATGAGGCAGTCCCCTCCACTCATACCACTCCCGACCCTATCTCGCTCAACGCTCTGCTCGCGGCTATGGTAGAGCGTGGCTGTGACTACGCATTTATGGAAGTGTCATCGCATGCCGC
The DNA here is from genome assembly GCA_947175665.1 of uncultured Porphyromonadaceae bacterium. GTDB lineage: Bacteria > Bacteroidota > Bacteroidia > Bacteroidales > Muribaculaceae > Lepagella. Next base: position 19,319 of record CAMWNR010000034.1, on the reverse strand, counting down.
GGCTCAGCACCGTATCGCCGGTCTGAAATTTACCGGAGGCGTATTTTCCAATCTTACCCGCGACCATCTCGACTACCACCTCACAGTCGAGAATTACATGAATGCTAAAAAAGCATTTTTCGATATGCTGCCCCCCGAGGCGTTTGCTCTTGTAAATGCCGATGATAAGGCGGGAGCCTATATGCTCCAGAATACCCGCGCACGCAAATATACTTACTCTCTGCGCACAGATGCCGATTTCCGTGGACGAATCCTCGAAACCCGCCTCGACGGCACCCTCCTCATGCTCAACGGTAAGGAAGTAGAGGTGCAGTTTACCGGCAAATTTAATGCCTATAACCTCACCGCTGTCTACGGGGCAGCGATACTTACCGGTTTTCAGCCCGATGAGGTTCTGGTAAATATGAGCAAACTGGTGCCGGTAGCCGGTAGATTCCAGACATTCAGCGGCGGGGGAGTGACCGCTATCGTAGACTATGCCCATACCCCCGATGCGCTGGTAAATGTACTTGACACCATCCGAGAAATAATAGGTGCAGGTGGTGAAATTACCACTGTGGTGGGCTGCGGTGGCAACCGTGACCACGGCAAACGCCCGATTATGGCCACCGAGTCGGCCAAGCGCTCGGATCACCTTATACTTACATCCGATAATCCGCGCGATGAGGAGCCGGAAGCGATAATACGCGATATGAAAGAGGGTCTCTCCCCCACCGATATGCGTAAAACCCTCTGCATTACTGACCGTAGAGAGGCCATACGCGCAGCCATACATGCCGCTCTGCCCGGCTCGGTAGTACTTATCGCCGGCAAGGGCCACGAACCATATCAGGAGGTAAAAGGGGTAAAACACCACTTTGATGATCGCGAAGAGGTGACTGCAGCCCTGGCGGAACTTGATTAAGCGCTGCGCTGAGTATCTTAAATATTCTTCTCTTTTACTTAAGTAAGTAATTAAAATTAATGTGTAAATTTTACTTATTAATACTCATAATATCGTTTAATTTTCATTACTTAAGAGTCTTTATATATAGAATTACATAATGTTTTATTCAATTTTTCAAAAGTATCTCGAATCTACCGATATACCGGGACGACACCTTATGGATTTCATAACTTTCCGTGCCGGTATCGCATTTGCGCTCGCTTTGCTGATAGCCCTCGTATTTGGTACGCAGGTGATAAGAAAACTGCAGAAGATGCAGATAGGCGAGGAGATACGCGACTTAGGGCTGGCCGGCCAGATGGAAAAACGCGGCACTCCCACTATGGGGGGTGTGATCATCATATTCTCTATCCTCGTGCCGTGTCTGCTATTGGGCAATCTTTCCAACATCTATATGAATCTGATGCTTATAGCCACCGTATGGATGGGTACAATCGGCTTTCTGGATGATTACCGCAAAATCAAATATCATAATAAGGATGGGCTGAAAGGGAAGTATAAAGTGGCCGGTCAGGTGGGTCTGGGGCTGCTCGTGGGCCTCTCGATGTGGTTTTCACCTCAGGTGGTTATGAGCGAAAATACCGAGGTGGTAAATATGGAACGCCATGAGACTGAGATAGTTCACTCCCCCATCATGGAGAAGACTCCGCAGACTACCATACCTTTTGTGAAGAATCACAACTTCAATTACGAGATGCTCACCTCGTGGATACCTGACGCCAAGACCGCTCAGACCGCAGGATGGATAGCATTTGTGATAATTGTAATCGTGGTGGTGACCGCCGTGAGCAACGGTGCCAATCTTACCGATGGCTTGGACGGATTGTGTGCCGGCACCTCGGCTATCATCGCTACCGCACTACTGATTATGGCTTATCTGAGCGGTAACGTGATATATTCGGGTTACCTGAATATCATGTATATCCCCGGCAGTGAGGAGATGGTGGTATATGGCGCCGCCTTTGTAGGAGCGCTGGTGGGTTTCCTCTGGTTTAACGCTCCCCCGGCTCAGGTATTTATGGGCGATACGGGATCGCTGATGTTAGGCGGTGTGATAGCGGTATTCGCAATACTTATACGCAAGGAACTCCTCATACCGCTGCTCTGCCTGATATTCTTCCTCGAAGACCTCTCGGTAATCATGCAGGTTACATACTTCCAACGTACCAAAAAGCGTTATGGTGAGGGGAGACGAATATTCAAGATGACCCCCTTGCATCATCATTTTCAGAAGGATGCTCCGCAAGGCTCTCACGTATTGATACGCTATCCCCGCATACCTATGCCGGAATCAAGAATCGTAATCCGCTTCTGGATTATCGGTATCCTTCTGGCCGTACTTACATTCGTAACGCTCAAAATAAGATAAGCAGGCAATGAAACAGAATATAAATTATAAATCACTCGCTGTGCTGGGAGCAGGTGAGAGCGGTGTAGGCGCCGCAATCCTCGGCATGGCAAAGGGTATGGATGTTTTCGTAAGCGATTTCGGCCATATCTCTGATAAATATAAGATTGAACTCGAACAGCGCAATATCCCTTATGAGGAGGGTAAACACACCGAAGAGCGCATACTTAGCGCTGATATAGCCGTAAAGAGTCCCGGCATCCCCCCTTCAGCCCCTATAGTACGCAAACTGGTGGAAAAGGGGATACCCGTAGTATCCGAGATTGAGTTTGGCGGATATTTTACCGACTCCAAGATGATCTGCATCACCGGTTCTAACGGTAAGACCACCACTACCCTGCTCACTTATCACATACTCCGTAAGGCCGGACTTGATGTGGGACTCGCAGGCAACGTCGGCTTCAGCCTCGCACGCCAGATAGCCGAGAATCCTCATGAGTATTATGTAATCGAACTCTCAAGTTTCCAACTGGAGAATATGTATGATTTCAAGGCTCATATTGCCGTGATACTCAACATTACCCCCGATCATCTGGACCGTTATGAGCATAAGATGGAACTCTATGCCGCGGCCAAATTCAGAATACTACAAAATCAGACCGATGATGATTACTTCATTTACTGGACCGGCGATCCTCTCATAGCCGAGCAGATTAAATCGGTTCAGTCTGAGGCTATGCGCCTGCCGTTTAGCGAGATAAGAGAAGAGGGTGATGCTGCTTGGGTAGAGGATGGTATAATACATTTCGATACTCCGCGCGATGTGTGGGAGATTCCCCGCGATGACCTCTCGCTCAAGGGTCTGCATAATCTTTACAACTCTATGGCCGCAGGATTGTCGGCTACGGTACTCGATATTAAAAATGAAGTTACACGTGCCGCACTGGCCGACTTTGAAGCCGTGGAGCACCGTCTGGAGTTTGTAAAGGAGGTTGACGGGGTGAGATATATCAACGACTCCAAGGCTACCAATGTCAACTCTACCTGGTATGCACTCGAAAGTATGAATACCCCCACTATCCTCATACTCGGCGGTAAGGATAAGGGTAATGATTACTCTGAAATACTCCCCCTTGTGGAAGAGAAGGTAAAAGGTATCGTCTGCATGGGTGTGGATAATACCAAACTGCTCGACTTCTTTGAGGGCAAAGTCCCTGCTTTGGTCGATACACATACATTGGCCGACGCTGTCGCTGCATGCCGCAAACTTGCCGCTCCGGGCGATACCGTACTTCTATCACCGTGCTGCGCAAGTTTTGACCTCTTCTCATCTTACGAGGATCGCGGACACCAATTTAAGGAGGCAGTAAATAATCTTTAAACACTCTTGTTTATTCCTATTATATTGAAGATTAACTTAACGGATGGAAAATTATAATAACGCTGATATAATTATCAATGAGACTATCGACGGTGTGGCCGTAGGGGAGAGCAATGCCGCCAACCGACGCCCCGCCGGCAATAGCAATAAGAAATCACCCGCTGACCCGCAAACTAAAAAATTGCGTAAGGCTGACCCGTATATCTGGGGTATTTATCTGCTTTTACTGGTTATCTCGGTAGTAGAACTCTTCAGTGCCTCCTCTTCTGAGGTTACTTCGGCCAATGTCTATGAACCGCTTATACGCCACAGTATATTTCTCGGCATCGGTCTGGTATTGGTAATAGCCCTGCAGAATACTCATTACGGCTATTTCAGTCGCTTCGCTCTCTTTTTTGCAGTCGTCAGTTTTATTCTGCTGCTATTTTCTACATTTTTCGGTGCTGAAATCAACGGTGCCCAGAGAGCCATTAAGATTGCCGGATTTACCATTCAGCCTCCCGAGATAGCCAAACTGGCCGTGGTGATGCTGCTGGCCACTATTTTAGGCAGAAATCAGCGTCCGGGCGGCGTAGCCACTCAGGCAGTGATATATGTTGCCTTTGTGGTGATCTGTTTTGCCGCTATTCTATGGATCAACGGTCTTACCAATACCATTTTGCTTATGGGCGTGAGCATCAGCATGTTTCTTATCGGCGGTATACAGATGAAGAAACTTGCTATGGTGATCGGTGCTTATTGTATCTGCGGTGGTATGCTGCTCGGCATTAAGTACATGACCCCTAAATCTACCGAATTTGACCAGGCTTCGCAAGGGGTGGAGATGGTGAATACCGATGGCGGCGGACGCGCTGAGACGCATATACAGCGAATATCACGTTTCTTTAAAGGGGTAGACCCGGCAGATCCTATCGATGATATGAACCGACAGGTGATTTTTGCCAATATGGCGCAGGCTAACGGTGGTGTGTTTGGCAAAGGACCCGGCAATTCGCGTGAAAACGCACGTCTCCCCTTGGCATTCTCCGATTATATCTTCTCTATCATTATTGAAGATACCGGATTTATCGGGGGTGTCTGCCTGATGATTCTATACCTATTCTTATTAGGTAGAGCAGGACGCATAGCGTGGAAGTGCAACAGAGCCTTCCCTGCCTTCCTCATCATGGGGTGCGCGGTGCTGATAGTGTTTCAGGCTCTGGTACACATGGCTATCGTGACAGGTGTATTCCCGGTCAGCGGCCAGCCGCTACCCTTTATCTCCAAGGGTGGTACATCTATCATAGTTATGTCTATGGCTATAGGCATCATGCTCTCTGTGAGCAAATATGCCACAGTAACTACCGATAAGAGGGCTAACCGCGAAGAATTATCCCAACTCCCGGAAGATTTGCGCGCAGCCAATATATCGACTATACAGAATTGAGGTTCGGAAATCCTGACTAATACCCTCACAGAAAATGAAAAAATACAAAATACTTATATCAGGCGGTGGCACCGGCGGTCACATCTTCCCCGCTCTCTCCATTGCCAATGCCCTTAAGAAGCGTCTGAATGCCGACATTCTCTTTGTCGGTGCCGATAACCGTATGGAGATGGAGCGTGTGCCGGCCGCCGGCTATCCCATCAAAGGATTGCCTGTAGCGGGATTCAATCGAAAGAATCTCCTCAAGAATATCGGTGTGCTGCTCAAACTGCGTAAGAGTATCCGCATGGCGCGAAATATAATCGATGAGTTTCAGCCCGATATTGCCATAGGAGTAGGCGGATATTGCTCGGGGCCTACCCTTAAGGCTGCGCAGCGCAAGGGGATACCTACGCTGATTCAGGAGCAGAATTCTTATGCAGGTGTCACAAATAAATTGCTCGCTAAAAAGGCAGGTAAAATCTGTGTGGCATATAATGATATGGAGCGCTTCTTCCCGGCTGAAAAAATCGTGCTGACCGGCAACCCCATACGCAAGGATCTGCTTAATAATGACCTCTCCCCCGCCGATGCCCGACGCAGATTCGGTCTTGACCCTAACAAACCTACCGTACTTATCATCGGGGGGAGTCTGGGTGCGCTGACAGTAAACGAGAGCCTTGAGAATGGTATCAAAAGACTTACCGATGCCGGATTGCAGGTAATCTGGCAGACCGGCAAGAATTTCGGCAATCGCGCCAAGATTGCAGCCAAAGGACTTAAAGGGGTTGTGGTGACCCCCTTTATATCGGATATGAGCGCTGCTTATGCGGCCGCTACTCTCGTGGCCTCAAGAGCGGGTGCGGGATCTATCTCCGAACTTGAACTGCTCGGACTCCCGGTGATACTTATCCCCTCGCCTAACGTGGCCGAAGATCATCAGACCAAAAACGCACTCGCTCTCTCTGAGCGCGGTGCCGCAGTGCTGGTAAGAGATGTTGACGCGCGCGACAAACTGATCGATGAGATTATCCGTGTGGCAGGCGACGAAGAATTGCTGCACTCGATGAGCCGCGCAATCTCGGATCTCGCCATGCCGGATTCGGATGAAAAGATTGTAGATGAAGTTATGACCCTGCTAAATCATTAATTTTCATTACTTACTTATCTCACAGATTCTTCAATCCCCTCTCTCCTCTCATAAACTTTAAGTAAAATTGAGAACCATATTATGGATTTTCCTAAACAAATATATTTCGTAGGTGCCGGCGGGATAGGGATGGCTAACCTCGTAAGATACGCACTCTCCCGAGGTACCCGGGTGGCGGGATATGACCGCACCCCCTCTCCCCTAACTGACGCTTTGCAAAAGGAGGGTGCAGCGCTGGTATTTGAGGATGACACTGCCCTTATACCCGCCGACTTCCGCTCTGCCGAGGATACATTGGTAGTCTATACTCCCGCTGTAGGTGATGATAATGCGATATTATCTTTTTTCAGACAGGGTGGATTTGAAGTTATCAAACGTGCCCGCTTGCTGGGTATAATTACTCTGCATTCTAAAGGGATCTGTGTAGCCGGTTCGCACGGTAAGACCACTACCTCCTCTATGATCGCTAACATCATGCGTCGCTCCGAAAGGGGAGTCAACGCATTTCTCGGAGGGATTCTGCGTAATGTAAATTCCAATCTGGTTCTCTCTGACAAGGCTGAGTACTCGGTAGTCGAGGCTGATGAGTATGACCGCTCATTTCACCAACTATCGCCTGAAATAGCGGTGATAACTTCTTGTGATCCCGATCATCTGGATATTTATGGTAATGAAGAGAATTATCTTGAAGCATTCCGTATTTTTACCTCTCTCATACGCCCGGGCGGTGCTTTGATAATGCATACCGGCCTTAAATTAAGACCCGATGTGGAGGAGGGTGTGAAGATTTATACATATTCTGCCGGGATGGACGGGGATTGGCATGCCGAAAATATCCGGTATGGTGTGGGTACTCTATATTTCACCCTCGCAGGTCCTGATGGAGTGCGCATCGAGGATATCGAACTCGGTGTGCCGGTAGAAATCAATATTGACAATGCCGTGGCGGCTGCCGCCGCTTCTTTGCTGGCCGGGGCAACCCCTCAGGAGGTAAAGAAAGGCCTGCAGGATTTTAAGGGCGCAAAACGGAGATTTGAGATATACCTCGATGGCAAAGAGGGGACTCCGGTACTGATTGACGATTATGCTCATAGCCCCAATGAAGTAAAGGCCTCTATATCCTCGGTAAAAAAACTATATCCCGGACGTAAAATCAGTGTGATATTCCAACCACACCTCTATACACGCACCCGCGATTTCGCTCCGGAGTTTGCCGACGCTCTCTCTACTGCTGACGAAGTGATCGTACCCGAAATATATCCCGCACGCGAGATGCCGATACCCGGCGTAGACAGCAATCTGATTCTGAAAGATGTAAAGTGCGAAAATAAAAAATATTGTGAGCGAAAAGATTTGCTGAATCTCATAAAAAATAGTAATTTTGAAGTATTGATGACTTTAGGTGCAGCCGACCTCGACCGCGCACTCCCCGATATACGCGAAGTACTGCTGCAAAAGAGTGCCAAACTCGATTAAACACCTGACTGCATCAAATGTATATGATATTAATACACTGACGTATAGATACACAGATGACTCCGCGCGCCAAAACAATACTCAAATGGGTGATACTCTCTTTGCTGATAGCATACGTAGTCGGCATGGGGATATGGGCCCGCGGTGAGGCTGAGCGCAATACTTGCCGCTCTATCGTCATTACTATGGGTGAGAAGGGGCTCTCCGATACTATCACGGTCAAGGGTGTACGCACCGAACTGATGAAGTATCAGCATCGCATCATAGGTGCGAAAGCCAATACCATCAATACCCTGGATATACGTCAATACCTTATGCGGCTCAATAACTTTGAAGACGTAGAGTGCTATCTGGCTACAGATGGCAAACTGCATATACGCATCTCCCCCATGATTCCTGAGATTCGCGTATTTGACGGTGCTGATTCCTATTATGTCAATAAAGACGGTAAACGCATTAAGTCAAATGCCGAATTTTTCACCCAGGTACCTATAGTGACCGGTAATTTCCGCAATACCTCCCCTCAGGTAGCGCTTCCTATCGTCAGGTTTGTGGAAAATGACAAGGAGTTGCGCGAACTAATAGGGATGTATTATGTGCAGGATGCGGATAATATCATCCTGATACCCCGTATCACCGGGCATGTCATTAACTTCGGCGATACTACACGCCTTAAAGAGAAGCGCCGTATGCTTATGACTGCATATAAGAATATTATACCGTATAAGGGGTGGGAAGAGTATGATACCATCTCCGTGCGGTTTAAGGGGCAGATCGTAGCCACCAGGCGTAACAAGGCTCCTCTCTACCCCATCGAGTCTTATCTTGAGGAGATTGACCCTGAAGATGCCACATTGCCGGAGGCTACTCCGGCCGACACCACCGCAGTACGCAAAACAACGGCGGTTTAAATCAAAAAGATACAGTAATTTGTTTAAGTAAGTAATCAGTTCTACATAATGAGCGAAGAGAGATATATAGCGGCTATAGAAATAAGCAGTTCCAAGGTAATTGGTGTAGTAGGTCGCGCTCACCCGGGCGGACAGGTCGATATCATTGCCGTGGAGCAAGAGAAGTCTATAGAGGGAGTAAGATACGGTATCATCCAGAATCTGGAGGATACCTCGCTGCGCATAGCGCGTATTCTGGAGAAAATGGAGCGCCGCAGCAGTGTTGCACCGAGAAAAATCAAGAGCCTCTTCGTAGGGCTGTCAGGTCGATCATTGCGCAGCATCCCTACCACGGTAAAACTCAATCTCCCCGATGAGACTGAAATTACTGATGATATTCTCGAACGCCTCCGCAAGGATGCCAATGCCGCCGCCATAGATAATACTCTCGAAATAGTAGACGTCGAGCCGCGCAGATACCGCATCGGTAAACTCGAAACATTTTCTCCCAAAGGCGCTATCGGCAATGAGATTCAGGCCGATTACGATATAGTGGTCTGCCGCCCGGAACTGAAACGCAACATCCAGCGTGTAGTACAGGATAAATTAGGTATCGATATCTGCGGCTTTGTAGTCACTCCCCTTGCTACGGCTCACCTGATTCTTACCCCCGAAGAGAAACGTCTGGGGTGCATGATGGTAGATATTGGGGCCGAGACTACTACAGTCTGCATATTCCAGCGTGGTGCGCTCCATTATTTCGCTACCCTCCCTTTTGGCGGCCGCAATATCACCCGCGACCTTACATCTCTGAGTATGCTCGAAGAGCGTGCCGAGGAGATTAAGATAACTTCAGGTAACGCTATCGCTCCCGAAAACCCCTCTTCGATCAATCTCAATGGTATTAAATATGCCGATGTGTCTAAACTGGTGGTGGCCCGTAGCGAGGAGATTGTAGCCAACATCGCAGAGCAGATAGTATATGCCGGCGTCAAGGAGAAAGACCTCCCCGGCGGTATAATCTGCATCGGAGGCGGCTCCAAACTGAATGGTATCGGCCAATTGATGACCACTCAGATGGGTCTCCCGGTTAAGATAGGCCGTCTCCCCTCTTATGTACACATCGAAGATGTAAAGGGCCCCAGTTCGGAAATAATCGAAGTGGCAAGCATCCTTTATGCGGGTGCCACTCACTCTGACGCTGTATGTCTGGAAACTCCCGTGCAACCCGAACTCCCTAAAATCGGTGAGGCTCCGGATGATGAACCGCAAAATACGCCCAAACAGCGTCCCGAGCGTCGTATCAATCCTAACAGCCTCACTTCAAGAATCAAATCCGGACTCTCCAGATTATTCTCCGCTCCCGAAGATGACGATGATGAGTCAGGCCTGCTTTAATATACAACTCTACCCTCCCCTTTTCTCACCCCCTTATAACTCCTTAAAATGAGCGAGAACCAATATATGGAAAATGATTTCGAATTTCTCAGCGATTCGAACCAGGATATAATAAAAGTAATAGGTGTAGGCGGTGGCGGCGGCAACGCTGTCAACTATATGTTTCGCCAGAATATACCTAATGTTAATTTCGTGGTATGTAATACCGATGAGCAGGCTCTGCGCAAATCGCCGGTACCGCACAAATTAATCTTGGGTCCTAATATTACCAAGGGACTCGGTGCGGGCAATAAACCTGAGGTAGGCCGCGAATGCGCTGAGGCAAGCGCTGATGAGATCCGAAAACTCTTTGACGACCAGACCGAAATGGTTTTTGTCACCGCCGGTATGGGTGGTGGCACCGGCACCGGCGCCGGCCCCGTAGTGGCCCGCCTGGCTAAAGATGCCGGTATGCTTACCATCGGTATAGTCACAATCCCCTTCCTATTTGAAGGTAAAAAGAAGATCATCAAGGCTTACGAGGGCGCTCAGGAGATGAAGAAACATGTCGATGCCCTCCTTGTAATCAATAATGAGAATCTGGTGGATATCTATAAGGATGTCAACCTCTTTAACGCTTTCGAACGCTCGGACGATACTCTGGCCGATGCCGCGCGATCCATCTCGGATATTATATCCGAGAACTGTTATATCAACGTTGACTTCCAGGATGTAAAGACCATACTTAAGGATTCCGGCACCGCTATCATCTCTACCGCTGTAGGTGAAGGTGAGCATCGTATTTCGGATGCTATCCATAAGGCCCTACACTCCCCTCTCCTTAAAGCCCACGATATCAAGACCTCCAAGAGATTGCTCTTTAAATTCGTGTGCTCTAAAGATGCCGAAAATCCTATACGCACTGACGAAATTAATGAAATCCGACAGTTTACCGACAATCTCCCCTCCACTATTGATGTGAAGTGGGGTATCGGTGATAACCCGGAGATGGGCGATGCGGTAAAGGTTACCGTACTCGCTTCGGGATTCAATGTAACTCTCGTAGAGGGTAGCAATGACTCTAAGGGTGACGGTAAAGGTATTGTGTTTGAAGCCTCTGAGGAGGAGCCGGCTGCAGCACCTTTAAAAGATAACTCTCAGGAAATAATGGTGGAGATGTATGGTGCTGATAAACTTGCCCAGCAGATACGTGAGGCCGCCAAAGTGAAGTATGCCGTGCTTACACCCGAACAGTTTGATGACCATGAGGTAATCGCCATGCTCGAACGCACCCCGACCTTTAACCGCGACCCGCGTTTTAATGAGGAATTGCGTAAAATCGGACGCGAAAACCCGCGCTATTCATCAAATACCACCGCTCAGCGGCAGTCTAACTCTCCCGCCGGATCTCCCTCGACACGCGAAAACCTGAATTCAACCAATAAAATATCATTCTAAATAAGAAGTTAATGGAAAATTCTTTCCCGATGGTGGCCAAAACTTTTCAAGGCCTGGAGAATGTACTTCGTGATGAATTAATCGCTCTCGGTGCTGAAAATGTTGAGACAGGACTGAGAATGGTCTCTTTTGACGGTGACCTCGAACTCATGTATAAGGCGAATCTCTGCTGCCGCACGGCACTCAGGATTCTTAAGCCCATCATCAAGTTTACAGCAAATGACCCTGATGAACTTTATGATCAGGTGCGCGATATCGAGTGGGAGAAGTATATGACTCCTGACTCTACATTTGCTATCGACTCTACAGTAAATTCCGCAGAATTTACTCACTCTAAATATGTTACTTATCGTGTTAAGGATGGTATAGTAGATCACTTTACCGATATTTGCGGCAAGCGCCCCTCAATACGCCTGCAGGGTGCCGACCTGATGCTTAATGTCCACATTCTGGACTCAAGAGTGACTATCTCGCTCGATTCAAGCGGCGAACCGCTCTCCAAACGCGGATACCGCGTGGAGCAGACCGACGCGCCCATCAATGAGGCTCTCGCTGCCGGTATTATCATGATGACCGGTTGGCATGGCGAAACCGATTTTGTAGACCCTATGTGCGGATCCGGCACTTTCCTTATCGAGGCTGCTCTGATTGCCGGTAATATCAACCCGGGTATATATCGTGAGCATTTCGCTTTTGAGAAATGGCCCGATTTTGATAAGGATCTCTTTGAGTCTCTCTATAATGATGATTCAGCCGAACGGGATATCACATGCAAGATCAGCGGAGGCGACATCGATCCGGAAGCGGTAAATATCACTCGTAAGAATATCAAGGCCGCCAGACTGGACTCTAATATTGAGGTGGTGTGCAAACCGATGCAGGAATGGGATATGTCGGAGTCTGATGGGGGAGTGCTGATTACAAATCCCCCTTATGGTGAGCGTCTTCGTCCGGAAAATATGGAGACTCTGTATCGCCAACTCGGTGAGACACTTAAATTCCATTTCCAGGGTTGGAATGCTTGGATTCTCGGATATAAGGATGAACATTTCGCTGCCATTGGGCTTAAACCCTCGGTAAAATATCCTATCCTTAACGGCGCTCTGGAGTGCTCGCTTAGAGAATACGTGTTATTTAGCGGTAAATATAATGACTTCCGCGCTGAGGGCGGCAGCGTATCAAATAAGGAGTTTAACCGCGAAGCGCGCCACCACACTCGCAGACTCTCTGACGAAGAGTGGGAAAAAGAGGCTCTCCCGGCCCGTAATAAGGATTCGAAACGCTCATCTCGCAAAGATTCCAAATCTGATTTTAAACCTAAAGCAGGCAAGAATTTCGGCAAGGATTCAAAGCGCGATTTTAAACGCGATTTCGACCGGGATGCTAAATACGGCTTCGACCGCAAGTTTGACCGTAATTCAAAACGTGACTCTGACCGTAAGTTTGATCGCGATGCCAAATCCGGTGCTAAAAAGGATTTCAAGCGTACGGACCGCAATCCCAAAGCACCGGTTCGCGATAACTCCCCGCGTCAGGTATATGACCGCGGCCCTCGCATCAGCGAAGAGAATACTACATTCTCAAGCCCCGTATTCATGCGTACCCGCAGGGTTTGGAAAAAGAAATCTTCCGATAATCCCGAAGAGGATTGATGGGTTGCATCCCTATCGTTTTATGTTACATAGTAACCTATGAATCAGCGTGTATTATCACCCGGATTATTAATTTCCATACTCCTCCTGTCATTATTGATGATGATAGGAGGAGCCGCATTATTACCCTGTCCGCAACCTCAACCTACAGGTTTATGCCGGCTTGCTTCACCTGTCGCACTCCCGACCGGTGCTCAGAATGCCATAATCGGCATTTTATCCACTATCGGCCTTTGCAGCGTGCTATTTCTGATTAACAAAAGATATGGGTTGCTTAAGACAGGGCAGCCTTTCTGGTTCTCTTTTACGCTCCCGGTATTGAGCGCGTTGCTCCCTGCTTCCGTATTCTTTAACTCCTCACCGGTAGTAATGGGTATAATGCTGATTGCTCTTATGGCACTATATGAGTCATATAAGTCCAATAACGCTACACGCAATATATTTTTCGCGGCCTCATGTATGGCGATAGGGAGTTTCTGGCAATACTCCTTTTTCTTATTTATCCCTGCTATGGTCGCATCGCTGTTTGCCATGCATATAGCCCGGTTGCGTGAGTTTATGGCTCTGCTTTTGGGTTTATTGGCTCCTTATTGGATCGTGTTAGGGTTTGCTATGCCTTTTTATCCTGACTTTTATCTCCAATTTTCTTTCCCTCATTTCAGCAGTCTGCTAATTTCAGGCCTTCCTACCGATATTTTCCCCTTGGCAGTGACTGTCGGGATAATGATGCTGACCGCACTCCTGCTTACCCTCTACAACGGTATTAAACTCTATGCGGGCAATTCCCGTATCCGTAACTTCAATAATGTGGTAAACCTTCTGGGTATCACCGCCTCTATAGGGATGATTGTCGATACAGGTAATTTCAGGGCGTATTGCGGTATCTTTGCTATGTGGGTGGCGTTGCAGTTGGGCAATCTGTTCACTCTATGGGGGTTGCGGTATCCCAAGTTTTTAATACGGATGATACTGTTACTTCTGCTCGGTGCGGCGGTGGCACAAATCCTCTATCTTTACAATTAAAATAATATTTGAGAATATGAGAAAACTGGTCGTAGATGATGCCATACCTTTTTTAGAGGGTAGACTGGATGGCCTGTTTGATTATCGTATTATGCCGGGTGCCGCGATAAGCAATAAGGATCTGAAGGATGCTCAGGGGGTGCTGGTGCGCACGCGCACCCGTTGTAATGCGACTCTGCTCGATAACACTCCGGTGTCGTTTGTAGCCACAGGCACCATCGGTCTCGATCATATCGATACTCATTATTGCGATGCCCATAATATACACTGGCAGAATGCTCCGGGTTGTAACGCTCCGGCAGTAGCGCAATATGTGTGGCGCGCTCTGCTCGAATTGGGCTTCAATATCGCTACCGATACGCTGGGCGTTGTGGGTAAAGGTAATGTAGGTAGTCTCGTAGTGGAGTGGGGGAGACGTCTGGGTGTCAACGTGATAGTATGCGATCCTCCACGCAGTAACCGCGGCCTGACCGATGAGAATTACCTGCCGTTAGAGGAGTTATTGAGCCGTGCCGATGCCGTTACCTTTCATACCCCGCTCATCAAGTCAGCGGGCGAGGATCCTTTCGGCTATTTTATGACCCCTACCGTACATCTGGCCAACCGGGCAAACCTTGCGCTTCTCAAACCCGGGGCAATTCTGATCAATGCCGCGCGTGGGGGCGTTGTAGATGAGGAGGCTCTGGCGGAGGTGAAGAGATCCAAAGGTTTGCGTATCGCTATAGATACTTGGGAAGGGGAACCTCAGATTAATCCGGCTCACCTTGATATAGCAGATATTGCTACATTTCATATTGCCGGATATTCACGTCAGGGCTCATCAAGTCAGCGGGCGAGGATCCTTTCGGCTATTTTATGACCCCTACCGTACATCTGGCCAACCGGGCAAACCTTGCGCTTCTCAAACCCGGGGCAATTCTGATCAATGCCGCGCGTGGGGGCGTTGTAGATGAGGAGGCTCTGGCGGAGGTGAAGAGATCCAAAGGTTTGCGTATCGCTATAGATACTTGGGAAGGGGAACCTCAGATTAATCCGGCTCACCTTGATATAGCAGATATTGCTACATTTCATATTGCCGGATATTCACGTCAGGGCAAGGAGAGAGCCACTTACGCCATCCTCAGCGGCCTTGAGCAGCACTTTGGAGTACCAATATGCAAAGATGGATTGGCCGGGCCGTATACCCCCTCAGAATCCCTCACCGCGCAATCTATTATCAACTCATACGACATCATGGCCGATGACCGGCTAATGCGGGAGAGATATAAGGATTTTGAATATCTTCGCGACAATTATACCCTCCGCGAGGAGTGCTGAAAATAATCGCCCGTAAATCAGTGTAAAATCATACCGATACCGATGAGCAAAAACAGTAAATATTACGTAGTCTGGAACGGTCATAATCCGGGTGTATATGACAACTGGGATGACTGTAAAGAGCAGGTTATCAATTATCCTAATCCTATTTATAAATCTTTTTCCTCTCCTCAGTCTGCTGCACAGGCTTATCGTGAGGGGTTTGCTAAAAATGACAGCAAGGATCTGGCTAACCTGATCTCGGGTGTAAGCAAACATAGGGAACATACCGGTGCGCCGGCCGATTATTTCGATAATCCGGAGATTGATTTAAAAGCGTGGGCCGTAGATGCCGCGTGTGCAGGCAATCCGGGCCCGGTGGAATACCGTGGGGTAGAACTTATGACGGGTAAAGAGTTGTTCCGTATCGGTCCTCTTGAAGGGGGAACTAATAATCTTGGGGAATTCCTGGCAATTGTCCATGCTCTGGCTCTGATGGATAAAATGGGGGAGAGTCATCCTATTTATTCTGACTCGGTGAGCGGTATGGCATGGGTGCGCAATAAGGTCATTAAAACTACCCTCAAGGAGAATGATAAGAATGCGCGACTCTTCGATATGCTGCGGCGCGCCTTAAACTGGCTAAACACCCACACTTACTCGGCCCGCATAATGAAGTGGGATACTCCGCGCTGGGGGGAAATACCCGCAGATTTCGGCCGTAAATAACCGCAGACGTTCACACTGACTCGGTGTAAATATATAAAATCCCGCCCTCATATAAAATGGGGCGGGATCTAATATCATATTTCTCTGTTAGTAAGATAGTTAAGCGGGCGCTTCTTCGTTGTCAAGATTGAGCGCCTCGAAGTAGCAGTCGGCTATAGTAAGCCACTCTTCAAGGCTACCTTCGGTAGTATAACCCTCTTCTTTGGCCGGGTCACCGAGGTCGCTTACAGCCACACTCTCCGTAAGGGTCACTACCGACGGTTTTACCTCGCTATCGGCATTATAGAAATGATTAAAATCTACCTTAGCCTTATCTTCTTCGATAAGATAGAGGGTATCATCATAGCGGTAGAGACCCATAATACGTACTGTATCAGGCATCTCCGCATCATCCTCAGCAAGATTGATTTCCGGTATCTGCTCAAAATCAGCGGTAGCATTATCCCAGAGGATAGCACCGATATTACGCGATTTCATATCATCGATAAGGTCTTGTTTAGCCTTACCAAAAAGATCAATATTTTCCATAAATCAGTATTTTAAGTAATAGAATTCCGTAAACCTCACCCCCATAACCTCACCCTGATTATAACCCCACCCTGACTATAAAAAGTCGAAGTATAACCTTTTTAATTACTTAGGATCCCTCTTTGTATTCCCGTTTTATCCCCTTTCAGGTAAGTCAAACCCTATATTTAAGGAAATAACAGATCCCCTTTTAGGTAAGTTAAAACTTATTTTTAAGGAAGTAAGAGATCCCCTTTTAAAGTAACTAACCCAAACTCTACAAATTTTGTTCACACAAATCTCGACCCTAAATGCTCACGCAAAGCAAAATCAAAGAAACCGGGGAGGATTATCCCGCATACTGACATCAAAGCAACACGATAGATTACCCGCGTAGCGATATTAGAGGAACGGGAGAGGATTATCCCGTAGCGGGATTTCAGCATAGGCACGTATCAATCAAGGCGAAAAGCCTTGATTGGTGCGTGTTCCCGTTAGCCACACCTCACCCCTCCGTGCCGCGTTAGCGGTACTTCTAAAAACGGAGAATATTTGCTTATCGGTGTTAAGGCGCGTTTAAGGGGCGCAGAAGTACCGCTAACGCGGCACATCTATCCAAAGGTGAGCATACGTGTACACGCACCAGCAAAAATCTTCGATTTTTGCTGATACGTGCCTATGCTGAATGCCTGCTCTGCAGGCCTACTCCCCAACACCAGATTTATGGCATTTGCTGAATGCCTGCTCTGCAGGCCGATTCCGCTACACGGGTTAATTTACTTTACTCCTTTGCTCATATTGGATTTTTTATTACTTTTGCATTCAGATGCTTGGAGGAGTAATCCGGTTACTCCGATTGATCCGGGAGAGGATCGCAGGTATCACTTATTTTTTATTAAAAAAGGTGTTATTGAAATTTTATCTTTAAAAGTCGAACTTGGCGGTTTGAAATGTACCAAAGGTAAAGTTGCAATGGCACCTGCATCGGTTGCTTTATATCCGGCTCTATGGCTCGGACTATATAGCCGTATCGGTGTGGGGCTATTGTTTTATCCGGTACATAGGTACGCCAAGACCTGACTTTTGGGTAAGACAAGATACATTCCTCACACCCTTTTTTATGTCCAATATTTAAGGTCTCGAAGGAGGAT
Organism: uncultured Porphyromonadaceae bacterium; assembly: GCA_947175665.1. Classification (GTDB taxonomy): domain Bacteria; phylum Bacteroidota; class Bacteroidia; order Bacteroidales; family Muribaculaceae; genus Lepagella. The sequence goes on along the minus strand of CAMWNR010000034.1, from coordinate 1,530 downwards.
AGAGACATATTTGGAAAAGTGAAAAATTTATTTCTATTCCTGATTCTTGCCATCAGCGTCTTTACTGCTTCCGCTCAGGATGTAATTGTGAAAAATGACGGGTCGACTGTACTCTGTAAAATTATCGGGGTTAACGGTGGTGAAGTTATTTATACCAAATGGTCAGACGTTAACGGTCCCCAGTATATTATGGACCGTTCGCTTGTATCAAACATCAACTATCAGGATGGACGACAGGAAAAACTTAACGAGCAAGTTAACAATGCTTACGCCCCCGGCAATCAACAAACAGGCGACGCAAACTTTAATGATAATGCCCTGTTAAGAATGGATTATCAGAGATATAACAACGACTATTTCAAAAAAGCCAAATTATTAAAAACATTAGGGTGGAGTATCGGAACTCCGTTGATAGCAGGAGGAGTAATGTGTATGATTGTAGGAGGTATGATAATTGAAGGAGGTGAGGATGGTCCAGGATTTAGTTTCCTTATTCCCGGCATTATAGTGACAGCCGGTGGTATTACCACCCTTGCTGTATGTCTGGCTAAGTCAAATAAATACATGAAGGAGGCTAGGTTGTTGTCAACTGCTCCGGTATTCCAACACGAATTTAACTTTGGTGACGGTTCTTCGCTCTGTGCAGGTATCGATATGATGCAAAATAGAAGAACTAAGCAAACTTCGTTCGGTTTTGGCCTTCAATATAACTTTTAATCAATCTTTACATACTTATGAATAGGTCTTTACTCTCCCTATTTTTTGTCGCTGTCACATTTTTAAGTATTACCTTAAGTTCGTGCAGTACAGCCAGAACCGGTGCTCACAGCAACAATGCTTATCATGCTCCCCGAACATATATCGAGAGTTTTAACGATTATGCTCTTGATGTAGAACCCGAAGGAGTGTCATACACTATAGATATATCCACCCCCGAAGGGGCGGCCAAACTCAACAAAATCACTCTTGCCGAGGCTGAAAACCTGGCGCTTACCGAGGCGGTGATAAAGTATAACTGTGCAATGCTGGTCAATCCGCAATTCACTAATCTTATGAATGGTAAGCGTGTACTGCGCATTACGGTATTCGGATTCCCGGCGCGATACAAAGCACGTCCCGACAAGGCGTACGACTCCAACAACCATCAGCAAATAGACATAAACGTCAACCGCTGATCCTCCCGTAAGACCCTACCGCGTGGATATACGGATATGGCAACCTCATTGCTGAGTTGCCACAAGGTTAAAGGAGCGGGGATGGTGTATCCCGCGTAGCGGGATTTCAGCATAGGCACGTATCAATCAAGGCGAAAAGCCTTGATTGGTGCGTGTTCCCGTTAGCCACACCTCACCCCTCCGTGCCGCGTTAGCGGTACTTCTAAAAACGGAGAATATTTGCTTATCGGTGTTAAGGCGCGTTTAAGGGGCGCAGAAGTACCGCTAACGCGGCACATCTATCCAAAGGTGAGCATACGTGTACACGCACCAGCAAAAATCTTCGATTTTTGCTGATACGTGCCTATGCTGAATG
>CAMWNR010000033.1 GCA_947175665.1 uncultured Porphyromonadaceae bacterium | reverse complement strand
GTATAACTCATATTGAGTCCTTTTTATTTATATATCTTCTTCAGGTATATATTATTTACAAAATCACCTTGTATTAATAGGATAAGTAGTTTTTCACTACCGGTTCATCGTTTTCTGAATAACAAAAATTCTACCATATATATGAAACATCTGTTTACTACTTTTGCGGGTATCGCCTGCACCGCTATGGGTGTAATGAGCGTTTTTCCCGCTACTGCCGGTGCTGCAGATAGTCCCACAGTGCGCCCCGGAGATTTCCATTGCTTCCACGGGATGCCGGCATCACAGATAAATTACATCGAGCCTTCGGCCGGCTCTGCGCGCAAGATGATGCGTGTGCCGAAACTGGAAGACAACAAGTACGACAATTTTGATGGTCATCACCTGCGCGAGGTACCTTGCGAGGGAGATTATCATGTACTCGTAGTACTCGTAGAGTTTAAAGATGCCAAGTTTACCCAGGGTCGTCCTGATACCCGTGGTCTTATTGACAATATGCTCAATGGCGATAACTACGTTTACCAGAATGCCACAGGGTCTGCCAATCAGTTTTACCGTACTATCTCAAATGGCAACTTCAACCCGATTTTTGATGTGGTAGGACCAATCCTCCTCGATCAGAATGAGGAGACTTACGTAACATCTGACCCTAATGACACATATCCCAATCCTGAAGATCCCGATGGTACTCCCATTACAGTATACCGTCCGGGTAGAATGGTAGAGCAGGCTCTTGAAGCCATAGACGGTGATGTGGATTTTTCAAAATATGATTCTAACAACGATGGTTATGTAGACTTCGTATACTTCTTCTTTGCAGGTAAAGGCGCAACTACCGGTGGCGGTAATAAAACCATCTGGCCTCACGCCTTCACTCTCACCTCTGCTATAGGTGCGCCGGTTGAGCATGACGGAGTACTTATTAACCGATATGCCACCTCTGCCGAACTCGGTGTAAATAACCGTCTGAGCGGTATCGGTACATTCTGCCATGAGTTTGGTCATGTACTCGGTCTTCCGGACCTCTATGATACTGCCAACAATAACGGTCAGGCTTCAAAATGCTTCACTCCGGGTTCTTTTGACTGCATGGATGCGGGTAACTATAATAATGATGAGAAATCTCCCGCCACATTCTCTTCTTACGAGCGCTATGCTCTGGAGTGGATGAAACCCGTAACCCTTACCGGAGGCGGCCACTTCACTATGCTCCCTCTGGAGGCTCACCCCTTTGGTTATAAGGTAAATACTCCCTCAAAAGATACAGAGTATTATTTGCTCGAAAACAGGGGTAGCACTTATTATGACCAGTATCTCGAAGGCCACGGTCTGCTCGTATGGCACATCGACTTCAATCTCTCTACTTGGGATAGCAATGTGGTCAATAACAACAAGGATCACCAAAATATCGACATAATCGAGGCTGATAACGAAAAATCGGCTTCTACAAGATATGGCGACACTTTCCCCGGCAAGGATGGTATCTGTGAGTTTACCTCTACTGTTACTCCCGCATTTAAAGACTGGAGTAACAAACCTGTAGGTTTCGAACTCGAAAAGATACGTTATAATTTTGACGGCACTACCGAATTTGATGTTGTCGAGAGCAAGGGGAAGGTTATGGAAGGCATCGATATTGCCGCTCCCGCTCCGGTAGTATCTGAGGTATCTGAAAATTCAATCTCTATACAGTGGCCCGCTGTTAAAGGTGCGCAGAAATACTACGTTTCCGTATTCCCCACTTCGGCTATGCAGGGTGAGAATCTCGAATACAAGGATTATGTAGAGGGTTATTGTTTCCGACCGGTTGAGAATCCCGATGAACTCGGTGACAATCTTCTCGGATTCACCATTACCGGCCTTGAGGCAAACGTAAACTATTCCGTTATGCTCTATGCTGCTGGCGAGGTCAATGCTTCTCGTATGCAGACTCCCGTGACCGCGTCTACTATTGACGCCGCTGATTTTGAGAATGCCTCTACCAACCTCCGCCTGGAGAATGCTGACAACACAGTAGTCGCTATCTGGGATAATATAGCAGGTGCCGATAATTATGACCTCTCTGTAGTACTCCGTAACAAGGGTGCTGATTCTGATACTGAAATCAATTGTGATTTTACCGGCAATAAACTCCCCGAGGGTTGGAGCATGCTCGGTCGTTATGACACGAGATCAAATTATTATGGCGAGTCCGCTCCCTCTATCCGTCTCCTCGAAGCCGGAAGTTACCTCCTCAGTCCCATCTACAATGAGTGTATTAAGGAGATCTCTTTCTGGGTTTGCAGACGCCGTAGTTTTGAGGATGGTCTCTGCTCTCTCAATGTTTATGTCGCTGACAAGAACGGTAAATATACTTATTGGAAATCTATCGATGATATCGCCTATCCGGGCAATGTAATCACTCTTGATTTACCGGGTAATGTATACGGTGTGAAATTTATATACAACTTCATCTCTACCGGACTTGATATCAATATCGATGATCTGAAGATAACATTCTGCCAGCCGGCTCAGGATGTTGCGGTAAATGCAGAGATTGAATCGCTCGATAATCATTCGGCCGCTATCCGCTCTCTTCAGGAAGGTGTAGATTACATCGCTTATGTAACCCCCTCTAAAGATGGCAAACCGGGCGCTAAATCAAATGAAATCAAGTTCCGCCTTGAAGACCTCCCTGCTTCGGGTGTAGATGAGATCGCTGACCTCCCGGCTACTGATCTTTTCAGTGTTGTCGGTACAACTTTAATCCCAGCCGATGCTGCCGCTGAGGTGGATGTATATACCATCGACGGTCAGGTTCTTACCGCTAATCACAAGGGTTCTTTCACTTTCCCCACTCGCGGTATCTATGTGATCCGCATCAATGGTAGAAATGCCAAGATCTCTATCTGATACTGAATTGAATTCTATCTCAGACTGAATTGAGTTCTATCTGATACTGAATTGAATTCTTTCTGATACTGAATTGAATTCTTTCTGATACTGAATACATAAATTATAATTATTCCCCTCGGTTGCCGCATTTCGGTTACCGGGGGGATTTTTGTGAGGTAACATTTCTTGTAAGTTGGGGTCGTATGTTATAAAACATATTTTTGTATATGTTTTTCAATAGATATATCTGCCATGTCACGAAAATTTTGTAATTTTGCAGTCAAGTGTAGTGTCTGCTGCGCTGTGCTTATGTGTGCGGTAGATTTATGCTTTCTGCTCTCTCTTTAAATTTGCGCCTTTAGCGCCTTATCAAATTATTTTTTTATATCATGCAGGATATTCGTAATATCGCTATTATAGCCCATGTAGACCACGGCAAAACCACTCTGGTGGATAAGATGCTCCTCGCCGGTCATCTGTTTCGTGATAACCAGACTACAGGTGAGTTGATTCTTGATAATAATGATCTCGAACGCGAACGCGGCATAACTATTCTCTCCAAAAACGTATCTATTAATTATAAGGGTACCAAAATCAATATTATCGATACTCCGGGACATGCTGACTTCGGTGGCGAGGTTGAGCGCGTGCTTAATATGGCCGATGGTTGCCTGCTGCTCGTTGACGCATTTGAAGGTCCCATGCCGCAAACACGTTTCGTATTGCAGAAGGCCATTGAGATGGGGCTTAAGCCGGTAGTGGTTGTAAATAAGGTCGACAAACCGAACTGTCGCCCAGATGAGGTCAACGAAATGGTTTTCGACCTCATGTTTAACCTTAATGCTACCGAGGATCAGTTGGATTTCCCGACTATATACGGTTCTGCCAAGCAGAATTGGATGTCGACCGACTGGAAGAAACCTACTGAAGATATTACCCCCGTACTTGATGCGATAATCGAATATATACCCGCTCCCAAGCAGATCGAGGGTGACCCGCAAATGCTCATTACATCTCTCGACTTCAGTAATTATGTAGGTCGTATCGCCATAGGCCGTGTACACCGTGGCACACTGCGCGAAGGTATGGATGTATCGTTGTGCAAAAAAGATGGTAGCGTCACCAAGCAGCGCATTAAAGAATTGCATACCTTTGAGGGTATGGGTCGTAAGAAAGTTTCTGAAGTCTCTTCGGGCGATATATGCGCTATTGTAGGTCTCGAAAACTTTGAAATCGGCGACACTATCTCTACCGTTGATAATCCCGAACCTCTCCCCCGCATCGCAATCGATGAGCCGACTATGTCTATGACGTTTACTATCAACGACTCACCTTTCTTTGGCAAGGATGGTAAGTTTGTGACTTCCCGACATATCGCTGATCGTCTTGAAAAAGAATTGGATCGTAACCTCGCCCTCAGAGTTGTACGCGGTGAGAACGATGACAAGTGGATCGTATACGGTCGCGGTGTGCTGCATCTCTCCATTCTAATCGAGACAATGCGTCGCGAAGGTTATGAACTACAGGTAGGTCAGCCGCAGGTTATTATCAAGGAGATTGACGGTGTAAAATGCGAACCCGTCGAGGCGCTTACTATCAATGTACCTGAGGAATACTCCTCTCGCGTAATCGATATGGTAACCCGCCGTAAAGGTGATATCCTAAGCATGGAGACTCAGAATGACCGTATCAATATTGAGTTTACAATTCCGTCGCGTGGTATCATCGGCCTGAGAAACAATGTTCTTACCGCTACTGCCGGTGAGGCTATAATGGCTCACCGATTCCTCGAATATCAACCGTGGAAGGGTGATATCGAACGCCGTACCAACGGCTCTCTTATTGCGATGGAATCAGGCACTGCTTACGCTTATGCTATCGACAAACTGCAGGATCGCGGTAAATTCTTCATCTTCCCCCAAGATGAGGTTTATGCCGGCCAGGTAGTAGGCGAGAACGCTAAGGATAACGACATTGTAGTCAATGTAACTAAATCCAAGAAACTCACCAATATGCGCGCTTCCGGTGCCGATGATAAGGCCAAGATCGTACCACCGGTGGTTTTCTCGCTCGAAGAGGCTCTGGAGTATATCAAGGAAGATGAATATGTAGAGGTGACACCCAACCATATCCGTCTCCGCAAAATAATACTTGACGAACTCGAGCGTAAACGCGCCAACCGATAATCAATAACCGACCTCGCCCAACCAAGATTAATCAATATAATTCAAGTTTAATCAAGATTAATCAGGCTAATTCAAGTTTAATCAAGATTAATCAATATAATTCAAGTTTAATCAAGATTAATCAGGCTAATTCAAGAATATATTGAACCTTTATTTACTTACATATGTTATAAGTATGTAAGAATCAAATAAAGGGACAATCTTCCCACGGCGCGAAGTCATGTTGTAAGACCCCTGTAATATCCAGATACATTTACCGGTCTGCATCTGTAATAAGATGCAGACCGGTTCGCTTTAAAATGTGAGATGCTCGTCGCGCAGACTACGCTGTGGTACGGTGTTATTATCTGGGGTTGATTTGCGGGGATGTTGAGTCTTCCTCTTTTTCCTGTTGACTTTCACGGTGCTGTCTTGTAATTCTGACTTCACATTAGTTTGCTCTTTTATATCCGCACCTTTTGGATCATACAGTTTATCTGTCGCCGGCGACGCAAACTCTTCACTTCTCGTGCATGCATCCGGGCCTGCAAATCCGATCAACAGCGCTGCCAACACTATCGTAGACAGCGCTATAAGTCCGTTACGCTCTCTGGGTGTGAAACCTTTCATTTTTTACGGTGTGTGAGTATTCAGCCCTCTTTTACCTCCCCTTTAAAACGGATAGCCTATAGCGAGGTGAAATGCAAATGCGTTCTTGAATGCCACGTTAAAGTAGTGTCCTGTATCATTACCGTAGGGGGTGTGCAGACCGTAACCGAGGTCTCCGCGCAGTACCATCATCCCCATATCGATGCGTAATCCCACACCGGTACCTAAAGCGAGGTCTTTTAAGAATGTCTTGGCCTGCAGAAGTCCTCCGGGACGTAAGGGGTCATTTTTAAGTAACCAGATATTACCTGCATCTACAAACACCGCACCATGCAATATGCTTACTATGGGGAAACGGTACTCACTGTTCAGTTCGAGTTTAAAAGTACCGGTCTGATCAAAATATCCGTTTTCCAACTCTTTTGGCGGTCTATAACTTCCGGGACCGATCGATCGAACCGTAAATGCTCTTATAGAGTTGGCTCCCCCGATATAGAACTGCTCGGAATACGGCACCTCGCTGGCATTGGCGTAAGCATGTTCGGCACCTATCATTACACGCGACACCAGCCACTGGTCGCTCCCCCGTACGAGTCTGCGACTATACACTAACTGTGCCTGCCCTTTTACAAATTGCGAGAAGGGAGTGCCAAACAATTTCTTCTCCCCTTTCACTCCGCACAGGCGATATATACCATCAAAGAGGTTACCCGCCTCTGTAAATGTAGCGGTAAAATTTATACCGTTTATACGCTCGCGCTCCAGAAATTTATCAAGTGTGTAGGTATAACTTAACTGCGGTATAAACTGGCTGCGGAAACTTAGTGCTACAGCCGGATTCATCGCCATGACGGAGTCAAATTCCGCAGTGGTCTTCATCAGTTTTGTATAGGTGAGTTTAAAGGGGGTAAACTGACTCAGACTATTGCGTGAACCGCGCCACTCGTATGATATACCGGCATTAAATTCAGCCATCTTGAAGTAGTGCGGACGGTTGAGCAGATCGGCTCCGAGACTGATTGTAGTCCAGTTTATATCACGCTTACTACGCGGTATAAATTTCGGGGCAAGTAGTCGCGGGAAACTCAATGAGGCTGTCAATCCGAACTCGTAACTGTTAAATATACTATTACCTTTACCTTTGCCCGTCTGCCACTCGTATGCCCCCGTAAGTTGGAGATTAAATTTTTCGGCTCCTCCGAAGATATTGTGGTGAGTAAGCCCCAATACCACTCCGGGGCCGATATAGGAGTTGCTTTTTGAAGTAGCATTTACTTCGATAGTGGCTTCCATAGGTCGGTCATACTGACATGTTATCAGCACGTTGAGACGCGGATCTTCTTCACCTCCTGTGAGCGAGTCGGCCGGATATGGTTGTATCTGAATATTACCGAATATACCGAGACGTGACAACCGGGTCTGCGTCAGATCCATATTGCGCACACTGAAGAGTCGCCCTTCGCGGAAGGTGATGCACTCCGGTATCATACTCTCTCTGAGGCGTTGCGGACGCATTACGATAAGTTCACCGCGGGCAGTCTGCAATGTATCGGGGGTACCGGGATTTTTCTTACTGCGCTTCTCGAGCACTGTCGTCACCTTCCCTACTCTGAATTGCTTACGCGCTATCTGAGGCATATTATCTGCCAGAGTCATGCGGATTGCGATATTATGAGGGGTGATCAATGAGTCGGCCTCATACTCTATATATTCAGGTCTGAAGTAGTAGTATCCTCTGTTGCGCAGGCGGTTGGTAATCCTTACCCTCTCTGCCGTGAGGGAGTCTACGCTGAAAATCGCACCTTTCTGCAGATAGTCACTCTTTCGCGCCAGTGAGTCAATAAAATGACATAGATTTGATTTGTCATTATCAAGATATTGAATCGAATCGATACGATACGGACTCGATACCTTGACATTGTACAGTATCTTTGCCATCTTCGCATTCTTCTTATTGTATTGAAGATCGTAGGTGGCTGTAGAGCCGAAATATCCGTTATTGTCAAGTATCTCCTCTATCATATTGACCCTGATTTCCGGACGCACATCCGAGATCAGTACCGGTGGCTCTGCAAATTTGCGATACAACCACCCTTTCAATCCTTTTGAGGAATCCGAATAGGCATTGTACACCCATAATTTGAATGGGAATGGTGTACGCATATAGGGTGACATAAACGGCATCGGGTTATTTGGGGCGACATTGATCGCCTCCTTGATGTTGCTCAGCATCCCACCGGGTAATTTCTCTTTATCTGTCGGTATGATCTCAAGTTTCTTTACTCCGGTATAGAGCGTCTCTCCATCGGTAAGTTTGCGTGTAGTATTACATGCTACCGCTGCCAGGATGAGAGGCAGATAGATCAGAATTTTTTTTATTGTTCTCATTTATCACCCCCTTTCATATCATCACGTATTTCTTTTATTGAATCTGTATATTCTTCATCTTTTTTTGCAGGCATGAGAGCCGGGTCATCAAGTGTGAGTACCGGAGTCTTTTTCTTACCCCATCTTACCTTAAACAGGCGTTTTAGATTGGAGAGTCTGCGGCGCATCGTGAAGCCCACGCCTGTCTCCGTTATCTCTCCTTCGAGGATACTTTCGTACCCTACATGACGGAACAGGCGTACCAGCATCGAGAGGGTGTTGGTCTGCTTCAATGTGTATTCAAATGAAATATCGGAGATAAGATTCTGTGCGAAGTTCTCATCGGCCGATGCATCGGTTGAGTAATTACCTCCCACTACTATCTTGAATCGGTTACTGAACAGGGACTTGGAGACCTGATAACTGTAACTTGTGGTAGTGGAGGTCTGACCATCAGCAGTGTTGTCATACTGGTCTACACCAAATGAGAGATCTACTCCTCGTATATTTTTGGCCGCCCACTGATTGAGGGTTGATGTCAGGAAGCCATACAGCATACTCTCTGCCATCGGGCCGGAAGTTGTCTTCATCCCTGCCCCCTGATACCTGCCGGTTATAAGCAGATTCATAGCCTGCGTACTTCGCTGGTCGGCGCTCATAGACTGCAATTCGTTCTGCAATGATAAGTCGTCGTTTGAACTTAAATCAAACACTACCTTCGGACTACTTAGTGTGCCGGTCACATTCAGACCTACCAGGAAGTTGGCCTGACTGCTGTTGCCGCTTGAGTTGGTCACCGATGCTTTTACCAGATCCGTGGCGTTTATTTTAAGCGTAGGATTCATGATGTCACCGTTAAACAGCACATAACTGGCCGGATCGAAGGTGAAGGTCTTGTCGCCTAACATCGGCACATTGTAGCGGGCAAAGCCGTTGCCTATGAAGAGTTGACCGTTTAGTGTCATATCTCCCATGTAGTTCTGGAAGTAATTTAGCGTTCCGGAGGGTGTGATCTGCACTTTGTCGGTACCATTGGTAGAGAGATTGACGGTAACTTCCGCTCCGGGCGTGATGGTAAGACCCGCACGTATGCGCATAGCCATCATCTGCCCCACGGTATCTGCCTTTTGCACGGCGGCAGTGTCAGCGAAGTTTACAAATTTCACCACTCCTTCTGACGATGTGATAGAAGTGAGTTGTGATGCTCCCATCGGTATGGTGTAAAATACATCGGTATTACCCAATACGTTGACATTGGCGTTGATATCAAAATGCTTCATCGGACCAAATACATCGGCCGTAAGTGTTAGAAATAACTTACCATAGAGGTCGGATTTTGCTCTACGGTCATTATTAATCAACTGAAATTCTGTAGCGCGTGCCGACAGGTCAAACGAAATATCTGAAAATTTCTTTGCATTTACCTCACCGTTGATAGTCAGCGGGTTTTTATTAGCACCGAATATATCGAAATTGCGGAATTTAAGTATATTATCATCTACCGCTATGGAGTCTTTGCCAAATTTAAGCGAACTCCCCATGATAGGGAGGAATACCGCTACCGAGTCGCAGGCTATCGCGCCATTGAGTACCGGAGCCGTAAAACTACCGGTCATATTCATCTTACCGTTTAGTACACCGCTTAGTTTCGCTACGTCCGCTCCAAGAAACGGATTGGCTATGCTGAGCGGGAATCGTGTAAGTTCAAGATCTATCTCTTTCGGCTCCAAGCCGGAGGGGGTAGATTCGAGATCGGTTGAGAGTGTAAGCGCAGGCTGCTCGTTAACCTTCAGCGAAGCCTCAAATACTGTTGCCCCTCTGAAGTCGAGGCCGGCATTAAGCCCTAAGTCGAGATCACCTACCATCATTTTATCGTAGATCAACCGACTCACTTTTATGTCACCTTTTCCGGTAAGTGTAGTACCGGTATAGTTAAGGCGTATATCTCCATCTACATCACCTTTTACAGGCGGTGCGGAGATCGCCATATTCAGGAAGTCTTCTATATGAATATTGGTCAGATTCAGATGCAGGTCTTCTCCTCCCGCTTCATTGTCTTCGGTCATTAGCAGTATGCTGCTCTCTCGGCTGCTGGCCTTTAGATTGGCGTTTACATGCCGGTCTTTAAAGCAGAAATCTACGTGGTTATCTTCATTAAATACCCAGGGCATATAGGCTATAGTAGCATTGAGAGGTGTGAAGTGTACCGATATGGTGCTGTCTTGTACCGCTCCTGTAAAACCGAATCTGTAACCCCGCTTTCCGGCAATATTGTGCTGGTTGAGAAATGCTGAAATTCGGTTTGAACCTACATATCCGTTCAGATTCACCTGTGCAAATTCATCCAGATTTCCCGGACGGTTGCCTAAGTGTATCTTATAGTCAAGCATTTTGTTGCGCTCGGTAAGATTTAGAGTGATGGTGTCGAGTACCATACTCCCCGTATTGAGAGCCCCGGCATATATATCACCCCGTATCAGCGAGTCGTTGGCAAGATTGAGGGATAGTGTATCCACTCCCATTCCGGTGGTAGACAAGAAATCTTTCAGCAGTCCGTTGCCGTTTACTCGGGCCTTGAGGTTGAATCGCGGCATAAGTCGGCCTATCTCTTCTACATCGAGGTTCTGCTCCTTGATCTGACGCATGGCTACATCTATCGCTTTGGTTGACCCCTCCACTACACTCTTAAGATTCTGGTCGGAGTCAAACTCTACATCTGTACCTCGCGCTGTTACCGTACCGTGTACCTTGGCGGGATCGGCCTCAAACTGTATGTCCAGACCATCCGGCACGTATATCTCTGAGTCTTCGAGGTGCCAGTCTATCGAACTGAATTGAAGCGATGCATCGTATAGCCACTTCTCGGGCTGAGCGGCTACATCGAGACGTAAATCCACAGAACCGTAACACTCTGTATCACTAAAACCAAATGCCTTTAAGTCAGCATTATATATCTTGACAATACCTTCAGTACAGTAATTATCCGGCATTAGACTACCAGTGAGATGTGCCGTAAGATTCATATCCTGATTGGGTGAGTCAAGATCAAGTGTAAAGTCGCTGTCGGCAAGCGATGCATCGAGTTTTATATCATGAAGTGATTTTCCGGCATAATCTATGTGGTTTATTACCCCTTTTACCGAGGTTCTCGCTCCTTTTTGGGTGGGGTTGAATCCGGCACCCTGCGCTGTTATTGAGGCGGTCACATGTCCTATCTGCAGATCGGGCATGAAGTGAGCCACATTAAGATTCTTTATACTTAGATCGGCATCATATCTTTCGCTGGTCATCCCTACATGACCTTTCCCTACAAGAGAGCCTTGCGGTGTGCGCAAATCAATATCTGCCATATAGTTCTGATGATTTGCCGTAGCGCGACCGCTGAGGGTCAGTGCCGGTAAATCTACGGGGAGATTCGGTTTCAGCAGAGTGTTGATCGGTGAGGGATTGGAGATTTCTCCTTTAAGTGTGATGTCGGCCACCATCTGCTTGAAGTCGAGTGCATTCCGTGCATATCCTTCACCTTTGACACTGAATACTCCCGGCATTAATATATCCAGTTTATTGATGCTTACGTTATCCAGTGCTCCTTTGGCGTTGACTTCTGCAAGGAGTTTACGCTGATCAAATGGCTTGACCATCGGTGCGAGGTCAGGCATAAAACTGATTATATCCGGCATTCCGAGCGATGCACTTATCTCCGCATTTACGGGCGCCTTGGGTTGCAGTTCCATAAGGGCGAAGGGGAGATCTGCCGTAGCACCGATAGTGGAGTAGGGAGTGTTCAGCGCTACGTTATTAATCTTAATCCCGGCCTCATCAAGGGTGATCAGGCCATGACCACCTGTAATTTGCAATCCGGATCGCTCTACTGCAGTGATATTTTGTATAGGCAGTCTTAATGCAGTGGCCTGATTATAGAAATCTTTGAGTTGGATGTTGACTTTGCTTACCTCAATATAATTGGGGTCAAAACCGGCTACCGGTTTCATACCTTTTATGGCATATATGGCAGAGAGGTTTGAGATCCCTATCTCTTTCGCCTTTATTGTCATCGGAGGGGTGGTAGTTGTGGAGTCCGATACGGGAGCCGGATGCGCGGCCACATATTCGGGGGTAGGTGCCAGATAGGTTACTCCACCACCGTCGAGGTTCAATAAATCGGCCGTTATATTGTTGGTAGCCAAATCTATAATACCTCCTCGCAAAGTCAAGTCATTGGCATTCATCACCAGTGTGTCTATGGTAGGCAACATTGACATGGCGAACCGTATATTCTTTAATTTTAGATCATTGGCCTGAATGTAAAAAGGAGTGGCTGTAGTATCGGTGGGTGTGGGTTGCTGTTTCCACACATTCATATACAGTGATATATCGCCATTCTCAAGATTTGCTTTATCAAGCAGCAGACGCGATGATTTGATATTGAAGTCTGCGGGAGTTTCTAAAGCCAGCAACCCCGCCTTTATCTTCATTATCATAGAGGAGTCGGGCGATACCATACGGTAATACCCATCTATGAGTTTTAATTTTTCAACATCTACATCAAGATGTACAAGAGGCAACAGTTTCACTCCTACTACCGCTTCCTTGGCCATTACCATCGTGTCACCGGTGGCCTCTACTACGCTTACACCCTTGAGGTCTATATCCAACGGGAATTTAAGCCGAAACTTGTCGATATGCACATCCATACCGGTCTTATCTCTTACCACATCGCATGCTATTTTTACAGCCGCATCCTGAATAGGAGGCACATAAAGAAGTACCGGAATCAGCAACACAATAAGCAGGATACTTACCAGTATCCATATCAGTATCTTTATCCACTTTGACAACTTGCGCTTGGGTTGTGGTGCATTACTTTTTGATGCTCCGTCACCGGTACCCGGTGTGCCGCTATTATCTTTATGAACCGAGTTAGCGGTATTATCTACCGGGCGGTCAGTATTATTTTTCGTTTCTTGGTAGTTACTCATCTTATAGGTAGTAAGAAAGAGTTATACTTTTTTTCAGTAAGAAAGGAGAGTCAGATTTTTATAGTAGAAATGGAGAAGTGCGTCATCCAATCGTAAGAAACTGAACCCTCAATCACCTCTGTTCACATCAGAGGTGCCTCGAAGTGACTTATCCTCAATATCTCTGATTTCATTATCTGTAAGTCGAAAAGCGCCCCCTATAAGTATCCATAACGCACCTCCTGCTATCGCTCCGAACGCATCGGCTACCATATCAGGATATTCAAAGGCTCGCCCTACATGCATGGCATGCTGCATATATTCGGTAAAGAAACCTATCAACATACTGATTATAGACCATATCGAAATAACCGGCAGGGTGAGTATATGCCAACCTTTGGCGCGCATAGCATCAAAAAGAAAGCATAACGTCAGACCCATAAACATCACACAGTGAGCCACTTTGTCAATACCGAAGAAAAAATCGATCTTCGCATCGCCAAGCGGATGTGGTGATAATGTAAGCCATAATACCAATATGAGACAGGTTGCGGCAAGCAGCCAATGAGGTACTCGCTGCATTCTGCTATGTAACTTTTCGATCTTAGTTCGCTTCATCTTAGTCTAACACAAAACCCACTCCTCCCCAATCAAGATAATCAAGATAAACCACCCCAAATCAAAATTAATCAGCCTAAATCAAGATTAATCAAGATAAGTATCCAACTTCAAACTTCAAAATTAATAATTTTGTGCAACTAATAAAAATAACAACCTATAAAACCTGCATCTTAAACCTCCCGATACAATAAAAAAAATCCCAAACCGTACAGGCATGGGATTTTTATCTTTTATTTTCGGATTTAACCGAAGTCGCGGATTACTTACGTATACCGAGTTCTTTCTGTGCGATGATAGCACGATAACGGTTGATATCCTTACGGATAAGATAATCAAGAAGGCTGCGGCGCTGACCTACGAGTGCCTTAAGCGCACGTGCAGTAGCGTAATCCTTGTGATTGTTCTTAAGGTGCTCAGTGAGGTGCTTGATACGCACTGAGAAGAGCGCAATCTGGCTTTCGGGGCTACCTGTATCATTTGCGCCCTGACCATACTTTTCAAAAATAGCCTTCTTTTCTTCTGTTGAAAGATGCATAATTACGAGATTTTATGTGTTAATTATTAAAAAACTTTTATCAAAACAGAGTTAACTTCCGGCTCTCGCAAGCCTATACGAAGCCTCCGTTCGGTCAAAAAGCATGCAAATTTACAAAATTCCCTCCACATCCGCAAATTTTACATTTACTTAATCTGCTTTAATGGATTTGCGCCCCTACCGGATTGGAGTGACGTATAGGTTTTCCCGCCGCCGGTGCAATATATTGCGGCTATATCGGTAAGCCATCCCGATCTGATTCGGCCGGTTTATTATTTTTAAATCTTTTAGATATTTTTTGGGTTGGAACGTTATAGGGATTTTATTATCTTTGCGTATGTATTACACCCCTACCTATATCAAATTAATTAAGAATCTTATTTTTTAATTCATAACCCAAATGAATAAATCTTTTGTGTCGGCTATGGCACTTTCGATCCTTTCGGCCGCAGCATTATCTTCTTCTACGGCCTTGGCACAGTCTGCTTACGATCAGCAGTTTGTGAATTATCCTACATATTCCGGTGCTGACCTGGAACTTTCGGTAGATAATTCTGGCACTCATTTCCGCCTTTGGAGCCCTAAGGCTCAGCAGGCCGTAGTGCTTATCTACAATACCGGTCACGGCGGCGACGCTATCGAGAACATTAAGATGGATTTTGATCCCGCTACAGGCACTTGGTCTGCTTCTTCGCCCGATAAGTTGTATGGAAAATTCTATACTTTCCGCGTGCTTTACGATGGCAAGTGGCTTGACGAGACTCCCGGTGTATGGGCTAAAGCAGTAGGTGTGAATGGCAATCGCGCCGCTATCGTTAATCTTGACAATACCGATCCGAATGGCTGGAATGCCGATAAGGGTCCCAAGGTTGATAATTTTTCTGACGTGATAGTCTACGAAATGCATCACCGCGATATGTCAATGCACCCCTCTTCAGGTATTGCCAATAAGGGTAAATTTCTGGCTCTTACCGAACCCTCCACTACCTCCCCTCAAGGTCTCGCCACCGGCATCGACCACCTTAAGGAACTCGGTGTGACCCATGTGCATATCCTCCCTTCTTACGATTACAATTCGGTTGATGAAGCAAATCCTCAATTCAACCAGTATAATTGGGGATACGACCCCCTTAACTATAACGCACCGGAGGGTTCTTACTCTACCAACCCTAACGATCCTGAATCCCGTATACGCGAAATGAAGGAGATGGTTAAGGCTCTTCATGATGCCGGCATCGGGGTTATCATGGATGTCGTTTATAATCATACCGCTGATAATGACGGCTCTAATTTCAACCTTACCGCTCCCGGTTATTATCACCGCCATTGGGATGATGGCAAATATTCCGACGCTTCAGGCTGTGGTAATGAGACTGCCTCCGATCGCCTGCAGATGAGAGATTTTATCGTTAACTCCGTTAAATATTGGGCTGATGAGTATCATATAGATGGCTTCCGTTTTGACCTGATGGCTATTCATGACATTGACACAATGAATGAAGTTGCAGCGGAGTTGAAGAAGATCAATCCTTCTATCTTCGTATATGGCGAAGGTTGGACTGCCGGAGATTCTCCCCTCGCTCCCGAGCGTCGCGCTCTCAAAGAGAATGTAAGCAAGATGACTGATATCGCTGTATTCTCTGATGATATACGCGATGCCGTAAAAGGTCACTATACCAATGCCGCTGACCGTGGATTCGCCACCGGCAAACCGGGTCAGGAGGAAACTGTTAAAATCGGTATCGTGGCTGCTACCGCTCACCCCCAAGTTGATTATACCAAGGGTAATAACTCCAAATTCCCTTACGCTAAATCTCCTGAAATGATTGTAAATTACGTATCTTGTCATGATGACCTGATGCTTACCGACAAGTTGCGCAAGTCTATGCCCGAGGAGTCTGATTCTGTACGTCAGGCTGCCGCTAAACTTGCTCAGACCATTATATTTACTTCTCAGGGTACTCCATTTATGTTTGCCGGCGAAGAAATCTTCCGTGATAAGCAGGGGGTACACAATTCTTATAAGAGTCCTGATTCAATCAATGCTATTGACTGGAATCTTAAGGCTCGCAATATTGACCTCTTTAATTATTATAAGGGACTTATTGCGCTGCGTAAGAATCATCCCGCTTTCCGCATGACTACCGCTGATGATATTGCAAAACATCTCGTATTTGACAAGATTGACGCTGCCAAAACACCTAACCTGATATCTTATTCACTTAAGGATCACGCTAATGGCGATGAATGGAAGGAGATAAAAGTTATCTTCAACGGTGCCGATAAGGCTCAGAGTGTGAAAGTCGCCAAAGGGGATTGGAAAATTGTAGCCATCGATGGCAAAATCTCTCCTGATGCCGACTTAGGTGCTACCAAGGGGGGCAATATGACCATCGCTCCTTACTCTGCATTGATTCTCGCTAAAACCGGTCGATAATCAGATCCCCTAAAACCGATTGCTAATCAGATCGGTGGTTATACAATATAAGACCCTAACCTACAAAATGCAGTGCCGTCCGAGCATTAACATTTTTGAGGTTAGGGTTCTATTTTTTTCTATTATAATATAAAAAATTAACTGCGTAATGCTATTGTTATTTAATTAGCATTACGCAGTTTTTGGTACACCCATGGGGAGTCGAACCCCAATCGATGGAACCGGAATCCATTATTCTATCCATTGAACTATGGGTGCTGATTACATTTCTCCCTACAAAGTTAAGAATAATCCATCGTATCACAAAAATTTTTAGTAATTTTACATAGATGAATCCTGAAAATGTAAAAATTGAACCCTCTTGGCGTGAGGTCCTTGCTCCGGAATTCGAAAAACCATATTTCGATAATCTCACCCGTATTGTAAGAGATGACTATCATCGGGGTAAAGTTTACCCTCCGGCATCTAAGATTTTCGCTGCCTTTGATGCCTCCCCTTTTTATGATACCAAGGTAGTTATTATCGGCCAGGATCCTTATCACGGGCCGGACCAGGCTAATGGTCTCGCGTTTTCGGTCAATCCGGGCGTACCGTTTCCGCCATCTTTAAGAAATATTTTTACAGAGGTCGCTTCTGATACCGGTTCGGCAGTTCCCGACTCTGGTGATCTCTCCGGTTGGGCGCGTCAGGGCGTTCTGCTTCTGAACACTTCTCTTACTGTGCGTGAAGGGCAACCGAAATCTCACGCCGGTTTGGGATGGGAAAATCTTACCGATGCAGCCGTTCGCGAACTTGCGCTCAGACGCGAGGGGATAGTATTTATGCTGTGGGGTAGCGATGCGATACGCAAAAGCAATTACATTAATCCGGAGCATCATCTTATTCTCACTTCGCCTCACCCGTCACCTCTTTCCGCCTACAGGGGGTTCTTCGGCAACCACCATTTCTCTAAGGCCAACGAGTATCTCACTGCCCGTGGCCTCTCTCCGATTATCTGGTAGCAAGTAATGAAATTAAAGGTGCTTACAAAACTTAAAGATTTTTGAGATAATTTCCTGGCGGAAGGATTTATCATTCTGGTATAAAAACTTTACTTAGTTAATTATTATGATGAAATACTCTCTCGACCAACGCAAAGAGCGAGCCCTCGCGCTCAGAAAACAGGGATATAACTGTTCACAAAGTGTTATTCTCGTATTTGATGACATCATCGGTATTGATAAGGATACAATAGCCAAACTTACTTCCGGACTCGGCACGGGTGTCGGCGCGCTTCGCGAAATTTGTGGAGTGGTTAACGCTATGGCCATCACTCAGGGTTTTCTGCAAAGTCCCGCTCCGGAGGGGAAAGCGGCTTCCGCTAAGATTGCAGGCGATTTGGGTCGCAAATTTGCCGAAGGAAATAAGGGATTCTTGCGTTGTTGCGACCTTAAAGGTAAAGATGGCATACGCCCTTGTAATGATCTGGTACTTCAAGGCGTCGAGATCCTTCATAACTATTTTGATTCGCTTTGATTCACCTTGATTTGTTTTACATCAGGATCTTCAATTGCTTATGAAATTTTATAGACCTCTCGTCACTCTGTTTATACTCTGCATTTACTGCTTTAGGGTAGGTGCTGCTGAGAATGAGACCATAATGTCAACCCGGATTTTCAACCCTCTCTTCCGTACCTTGACGCATACCGTAGATGATAATTTCATGTCTGTGCCGGTAATATCACTCGACGGCACTCAACAATTATGCTTCTCTTTTGATGAAATATCTGACGAACGATCTTATCTGCGATGCAGACTTATTCACTGTAACGCAGACTGGCGTCCATCTCCGTTGGTCGAGTCCGAATATGTCGATGGATTTAATGAAGCATCGATTGAAGATTTTGGATATTCATCCAATACATTTATACGATATGTCAATTATAGATTCTGCTTGGGTGCCGAAGGATTGCGTCCCCTGATATCAGGCAATTATATTTGGCAGGTTTATGATGAGAATGATCCGGATAATGTTTTGATTCAGGCCCGCTTTTGCGTATCTGAAGACTCGTCAACAATATTTGCAGAGGCTACCTCTCGTACTGATGCCGGTGTCAATGATGAGTATCAGCAGGTCTTTGCCGAAGCGGCAGTACCATCTGAGATGAATGCTAACCTATATTCGGATCTATTGTTGGTAGTGACCCAAAATGATCGCCCCGACACGTCAAGATTTATTACTCGGCCTATGCGTGTGGATGGTAATAAGATTATATACGACCATATTAATGATCTAATCTTTCCCGCAGGTAATGAATACCGCCGTTTCGAGACCGTACGTAATGATTATCCCGGCATGGGGGTTGACTCTACACGATACTCCGCGCCTTTATACCACGCATACCTTACTCCCGCCCTTCCCCGCGATGAACGCCCCTATATATACGATGAAACTCAAAAGGGGCGTTACAAAATAGATGAGTATAATTCTACCGATCCCAACCTCGGCGCCGACTATATAATGACTCATTTCACTCTTGATTTCCCTCAAGTTATGGAGGCGGATATTTTTGTCGAAGGTGATCTGACCTTAAGAGATTATACTGATCTTAACAAGATGAATTATGATTCCGCTACAGGCTTATATTCTGTAGATATCCCCTTGAAACAGGGTTCTTATAATTATCAATATGTAGTAAAAGGTAAAAATGATAAACGCGCACACGCTGCTCCGGTCGAGGGTAACCATTTTCAAACTCTCAATGAGTATAATCTTTACCTGTACTTAAAACTCCCCGGTTCGCGTGCCGACAGACTACTCTGTTCCCGTACCATTACTTTCAGACCTTAATACTGCATCTCCTGTAATTTTCAAACACTATATTTCATTATCTATAACTTTGAGACCTTAATACTGCATCTCCCGTAATTTTCATACACTATATTACATTATATATAACTTTCAGACCCTAAAATTATGCTTCAGATTGATGATAAAATAGTTTCCCTTGACCTTATTGAGAAATATTTCGTGTGCAATCTCGATGATTGCCTTGGCGAATGCTGCATTGAAGGTGATGCCGGCGCACCGTTGCTCACCGAAGAAAAGGAACGCCTTGAGGCTTTACTACCTCGCATCTTACCCTATCTTTCAGAAAAGGCCCGTAAGGTTGTTGAGCAAGAGGGAGTCAGTTATATAGATGAGGAGGGGGACCTGGTGACCCAACTTGTAGAGGGTACCAACTGCGTATTTACAACATTTGCTCCTGATGGGAAATGCCTCTGCGCTCTCGAAAAAGCAAGACGCGAAGGGGAGGAGGATTTCTTTAAACCGATAAGTTGCGCATTATACCCGGCCCGTATAAAAGAATATAACGGATTTACAGCCGTTAATTTCCATCGCTGGAAAATATGCAAGGGTGCTGAAGTAATGGGACGGGCCAAAGGTATCAGAGCATACGAATTTCTCGAAGGCCCCCTCACCCGTCGGTTCGGTAAAGAGTGGTACGATGAGTTAGCCCTCACAGCCCGCGAATACCTAAAACAAAAAGAGAATATGAAAGCACAATAAAATTGCCTGCTTTGACAGTAAACGGTAATACTTACGACATAATTTACGGATATATTTTACGACGTAATTATTATACCGGGGGAAAATCCGATCCGGGACAAGATTGTTAAAATTTTAACATATATTAACTCTCATATATTTTTATTTATCAATTTGATTATATACCTTTGTAATCACAAAAGCCTATGAACCTAATATGTAAGAATTTATTTAGTTAAGCCAAGAGTATGAGATGATTGAGAAATTATCTCATATTTTGTATATACCCCTTTCCATCCTAAAATCAAATTAATCCACATAATAAGTACAATCAAAACTATTCAGCCTAAATCAACATTAATCAGCCTAAATCAAGATTAATCACGCGAATTCAAGAATTTATCTCCTCTCTCAATTTCCATATCTACAAAATTTTTCTCCTCCAAACACTTAATATTATCGATTTTATACGTATATTTGCCACAACTATGCAGTCGCTACTCTTTATATTTTACCCTGATTGGTTATCACCGATCATTCTCTGGGCCTATTTCATTCTCGTAATAGGCTTTATAATTGTGGTCATTTCCGAAAACCGCAATCCTATCCGATCTATAGCATGGTGTGTGGCTCTGCTTTCTCTTCCCATTATCGGTGTTATCTTTTATCTCTTTTTCGGCCGCAGCATGAAGGGTCAACAAATGATTTCGCGCCATAATAAACGAAAACTTTTGCACAACTTCAACTCTAAATCGGAATCTCTTGACGATCTCGACCTCCCTTCTGATTGCCGTCAGATTGTGAAACTTGCTCACTCTCTTACCCGCACCCCTCTCACCGTAAATAACTCTATCAAGATTTTTACATGCGGCTCAGATAAATTTAAATCCCTGATTCAGGACCTTAAAGACGCAAAATCTACAATATATCTTCAATATTATATCTTCTCTGACGATAATATCGGCCACACTGTTGCTGATATTCTTGTTGAGAAGGCCCGTGCCGGGGTAGCAGTCAAGGTAATATATGACCACGTTGGTTCATTCTCTTCGAGTCGCAAGTTTTTTAAGTACATGAAGGATCATGGTGTGGATACTCACCCGTTTTTCCGCGTAACTTTCCCTCAACTCGCCAATCGCATTAACTGGCGAAATCACCGCAAACTTGTCATAATCGATAATCGCATAGGATATATCGGAGGTATGAATATTGCCGACAGATACGTGGTCGGCCAAAAGGATGGCTCCGCCTGGCGCGATACCCACTTCAGATTAAAAGGCGATATTATCCGCTCACTTGTATACAGTTTTGCCGTAGACTGGTACTTTCTTAAAGATCCTGACAGCGCCCTTCTCCTGACCTCTTTCCCCTCTGAATTGCATAATAATTGCGCCATGCAACTCATCACCTCCGGGCCCATTGACACCTGGAACAATATTTCTCTCTGCTTCCTTAAGGCTATCTCTTCGGCTAAACGGAGCATATACATTCAGACTCCTTACTTCCTCCCTACCGATACTCTTCTCAATGCACTTGAGGCCGCTGCACTCGCCAAAATAGATGTAAGGATTATGATACCCCGCAAAACTGACTCCAGACTACTGCAATTGGCTACATTCAGTTATGTTACCAGATGTCTCAGAGCCGGCATTAAAGTTTATACTTTCGAACCGGGTATGTTGCACGCCAAGTCTATGATTATCGACGATACTTTCACTACCGCAGGCTCTACCAATTTTGACTTCCGTTCTTTTGAAAATAATTTTGAGGCAAATCTACTCATCTACGACCGCGAGGTTAACTCCCGTATGCGTGAAATTTTCTTCAATGACCTCAAGGAGTGTACCAAACTCAAGTATTCCGAGTGGAAAAAACGCCCCAGACCCCAAAGAGCCCTTGAAAGCGTAATACGCCTGTTTGCCCCTATATTATGATGGCCTGGCAGCCTAAAATTTTTGTGGGTAACACCCGGATTATATTGTAGACTATAGTACTATTTATCTTAGTATTTAAACCTGTTGATTTTAGTATTTCGATCGGCTGATTTTAGTATTTAGATCGGCTGATTTTAGTATCTAAATCTGTCGATTTTGGTATTTAGATCTGTCGATTCTTGTATTTAGAGTCGATGATGGTATTTCGCCTGTGTAATTTTCGGGTTGGAGCCTGATTTTTCTGAAGTTTACCATCTATGCCCTTTATAACGGGGATACCTAAAATACCACGTTGGAACTTAATATCTATGCTGTCTCCCTTATGAATATACTTATATATTGACCGCTTGATAAGGAGTGAGCGGGTCATACCGTTGGAGTAATTCAATTCGATATAGTATTCCTGATACGGTTCACCACGCGCGTAAGTCTTTCTTGTGATTCTTTTGCTCTTATAATGCGTCTCTTGATATTTACGCACTACACAAGCCTTTTCGGTGTATTCTGAATCATGGTCGGCATACAGCATATTGGACGTGTAGAAAATGCTCGCAAATATACCGGTCATAAAAATACCACCGATTAAAATGCAGAGGCTCAAATTATTTATACCCGTCCATTTTCTAATTACTGCAGATAGTGCTACCGCACTTAAAAGTCCGATTACACCGCTGATACCCATTACAACCACAAAATCTACCAACACATAATTGCGCAGAGCAAACGCGCATATATACGTCACAGCCGCTATACCTGCTGCCACGCCCAATAAAGTACTATTCTTCATATTCAGCACAGACAAAGATAAAAGTAAAATAAAGCGCCTCGCAAATAGCGGGACGCTTTATTTCTTATAAATAAATGGAGATTTACTCTGCAGCGGGTGCTTCAGCAGCGGGAGCGGCTTCTGCTACGGGAGCAGTGCTCTTCTTGCTACGTGAGCGACGTGTAGATTTAGACTTCTTAGATGAAGCCTCGAGCATATTCTCGTTGAAATCTACAAACTCGATCAGGCACATTTCAGCGTTATCGCCGAGACGATGACGAGTCTTGAGAATACGGAGGTAACCACCGGGACGATCAGCAACCTTATCAGCAATTACGTCAAAAAGTTCCTTAACGGCCTCTTTGTTCTGAAGATAACTGAAAACAAGGCGACGATTCTGCATATCGTCCTTTTTGCATCGGGTGATGATGGGCTCTGCATAAACACGGAGAGCCTTAGCCTTAGCCACAGTAGTGAAGATTCGCTTATGCATGATCAGCGAGATCGCCATGTTGCTGAGGAGTGCCTCGCGATGGCCCTTCTTGCGGCTGAGATGATTGAATTTTTTGTTATGTCTCATCGCTTTTTAATCTTTGTCTAATTTATATTTTGAGATGTCCATCCCGAAAGAAAGGTTCAGATTCTGAAGAAGGTCATCAAGTTCGTTAAGAGATTTGCGACCGAAGTTTCTGAATTTAAGCAGATCATTCTTGTTAAACACTACGAGTTCGCCAAGAGTATCAACCTCTGCACTCTTAAGACAGTTAAGAGCGCGGACGCTGAGATCCATATCAGAAAGTTTGGTCTTGAGGAGTTGACGCATGTGCAGCACTTCCTCATCAAACTCTTCAACCTCTTCATCGGCTGTAGTCTCCAGAGTCATCTTCTCATCGCTAAAGAGCATGAAATGATGTATCAGGATATTTGCAGCCTCTTTAAGAGCCTCTTTCGGTTGAATAGAGCCATCGGTGGTGACTTCGAGTATGAGCTTTTCGTAGTCAGTCTTCTGCTCTACACGATAATTTTCGATAGAGTATTTCACATTCTTGATCGGTGTGTAGATCGAGTCGATAGCAATAACAACAATAAAATATACACATCTGACGCAGCCGCCGAATAGAGAG
>CAMWNR010000032.1 GCA_947175665.1 uncultured Porphyromonadaceae bacterium | reverse complement strand
GATGGTACTGCGAAAGCGGGAGAGTAGGTAATCGCCCCCTTAACAAAGCCTCAGCAAAACGCTGAGGCTTTTTTTTATATCCACTCACGTTAAACCTTATCACGTCGCCGGTGCTGGTCTATCTTGGGAAAGCGGGAGAGTAGGTATTCGCCCCCTTAAGGAAGCCTCAGCAAAACGCTGAGGCTTTTTTTATATATATACTTATGTTATACCTTATCCCGTCGCCGGTGAGTTGATATTAACTCCCCTTAGGAAGTCTTAGCAAAATGGTGGGGCTTTTTTTTTACGGAAAATTTTTGTAATTTTGCCGGGAATTATTTTGCACTTAATATGCTTACAAAGAAATACAATCTGGTCAATAACCTTATGGGTTGGGGCGTCTTTTTGATCGCGCTTATCACTTATTGGCTTACCCTCGAACCGACCGCTTCTTATTGGGATTGCGGTGAGTTTATTATTCAAGCGGATAAACTGGAAATCGGTCACCCGCCGGGCAACCCTATCTTCATGCTTACTGCCCGCTTCTTCTCTAATTTCGCTCCTGATGCTTCTAAAATCTCGCTAATGGTCAATGCCATGAGCGGATTGCTGAGTGCCTTGACAATTCTGTTATTGTTCTGGACGATCTCTCACCTGGTGCGTAAACTTGTAGTCAAGGATGACAATAAGGAAATATCGCTGACGCAGTATATCGTAATCATGGGTTCCGCTCTCGTGGGATCGCTGGCGTATACCTGGAGTGATACTTTCTGGTTCTCTGCCGTGGAAGGTGAAGTTTATGCTTTCTCAAGTTTCTGTACGGCTCTGGTGTTCTGGCTTATTCTAAAGTGGGAGAATCGTGCCGATCAACCGGGGAGCGATCGATATCTGATACTGATAGCATACGTGATAGGTGTAAGTATTGCGGTGCATTTGCTCAACCTCTTGTGTATACCTGCCATTGTTCTTGTGTTTGCCTATCGCAAATATAAGGATATGAATCTGATTAAGTCACTGATCGCTTTGGGTGTCTCTTTCGTAATAGTCTTTTTTGTACTTTACGGATTGGTGCCGGGCTTTATCAAGGTTGCGCAGCAGTTTGAATTACTGTTTGTAAATCAATTCAGATTGCCGTTTAATTCAGGTGCGCTTGCGTATGCTTTTGTAGCGCTTGCGGTATTTGCCTGGGCATTGTATGAATTATCGCGTGGTTCGCTCACAACTACCGGCAAGATTAGTTTCCTGATTGCACTTACCGTTTCCGGTATGCTCTTCATAGGGAGCAGTGTGTGGATAGGTCTGATACTTACTGCTATACTGGCTGTATTTCTTTTCACCAAATGGAGTGTACTATTCTCTCAGCGAGCCATGCAGGTTTTGATGTGGAGCGTAGCCGTGATATTTGTAGGTTACAGCAGTTATGCGCTTATACTTATCCGCTCGTCGGCAGCCACACCCATGAATCAGAATGCACCTGACAATGTGTTTGACCTCGCGTCATATCTAAACCGAGAGCAGTATGGTGAGAATCCTCTGCTTTATGGCGAGACTCTCTACTCATCGACACGCAAACGGATGACAGGATTGCACCTTGACACTATCGCTATTCTTGACAATGGTCAGGCGGCTACTCTCGCCACACCGGAGTATCGGTCAAGTGTCATCAAGAGCGGCAAGAAACTTTATGCCAAGGGAGTGGCCGGTGCCACACCTCACTCAGAGTCAAATCTATTATCGGAATCGGAGATACAGAATAATGCCCGACTGGCTGAGCGAGGTGGTGATTATTATGTAGTCAAGGATCATAAGCCGGAACCGGAGATGAATCCCGAACTTAACATGATTTTCCCCAGATTATATCATCGTCAGTTTGCATCTCAATATCAGAACTGGGTGCGACTTGACACTATGCCGGATCAACTTGTGGCCGTAACAGCGATTGATGATGCTACCGGAGAGCCGGTGACCGAACTGGATTTGCAAGCGGAGCCGCAGTTTAATGAACTTACAGGGGCGATATATTATCCGGAAAAGAGAGTATTCAAACCGAGTTTTGCCCAGAATCTCGCTTACTTCTTTAATTACCAACTCAACCACATGTATCTGCGATACTTTATGTGGAACTTTGCCGGACGCCAGAACGACCTCAATAATCAATTTGGTGAACTCGATGCCGGCAACTGGATATCCGGGTTACCCTTTATCGATAATCCGCGTCTTGGCGATCAGTCGCTCCTCCCTCCTGACTTAGGTAAGAATAATAAGGGTCACAACCGCTATTATCTGCTCCCGCTGTTGCTGGGTATAATAGGTCTGGTATGGCAATCCTTTGCCGGTAAGAAAGGTATAGAGCAGTTCTGGGTAGTTTTCTTCCTTTTCTTCATGACCGGTATCGCGATTGTGCTGTATCTGAATCAGACTCCAAATCAGCCGCGCGAGAGAGACTATGCATTTGCAGGATCTTTTTATGCCTTTGCTATATGGATAGGTATGGGTGTGGCCGGACTGTGGCGACTCCTCAGTGATAAGGTCAAGACAGATAAGGAGAGAATGATCTGCGCCATCGTCGCGGCGGTAGCCGGTTTGCTGGTACCGATACAGATGGTATCTCAGACATGGGATGACCATGACCGAAGCGGACGCACGGCTGCAAGAGATTTTGCCATCAATTACCTTGAAAGCCTTGAGCCGAATGCCATAGTATTCTGTAATGGTGATAATGATACCTTCCCATTATGGTATGTGCAGGAGGTAGAGGGTATACGTCCGGACGTAAGAGTGATAAATCTCAGTTACCTTACATCTGACTGGTATGCCAATCAGCAGCGTATGGATACATATAAAGGTAAGGCGGTAGATTTCACCGCTACTCCGGATCAATACGCCTATAATCTGCAGGATGTAACTGTATTACCTTATTCAAACAAGACTCCGATAGATCTTCTCTCGGGTCTGCAACTCCTATATAGCGGCAATAGCGTAGATCAATATTACGGTTATCGCCAATTGCCATCAAGTGTAGTCAAGATCCCTGTTAATAAGGAGGCTGTGATAAAGAGGGGTCTGGTGGCTGCCAAAGATAGCGCGGATATTGTAGATGATATAGTAATCGATCTCGGTAATACGCAGGCTTATCGTAGCAAAGGTTATCTCGGTCTTGGTGAAATATTGATGCTCGATATAATCGCTACAAATGCTGCAAACGGTTGGCCGCGTCCTATCTACTGGTGTTCGACTGTAGGAGATGAGTATCATATCGGTCTTACCGATTATGTACGCTCTACCGGTATGACACATCAATTAGTGCCGACTATGCAGGAAGGTAAGGTGCCGCGCACCGACAGAGCGTATACCAATATAATGGAGAAATATCGTTGGGGTGGAGCCGACTCGGCCACACAGACACCATATTATGACGAGACAGCGCGCAGAATGCTCTACTCGGTGCGCAATTCGATAGTAGAGACTGCCAGCCAACTCGTATATGAGGGAGATCTGCTTGAGGCTGCCGGTGACAGCAGGGGTGCGCGTGCAAATTACGACAAGGCTATAAAACTCCTCGACACGATGCTTGAGAAGAGTCGCGAACAGGTAGGCCCTTACGACTTGTCGATAGGTCTCACAATCGCCCAGATATATTGCGAAGTAGGTAAGACCCTTGACTCCAAATCGCTAAAGGATAAGGGATTGAAACTCTTCGAGAATATGATGAACCGTTATGGTCCCTATCTCGCATATAGCCGGGAGGTCAACAGTCGCTTCATCTCACCCTCTCTTACTTATGAATCGCGTCTGATACCCTTCCAGTACTACCGCATGATTGATTTATATATCAATTATGGAGGTAATAAAAAGAAAGCCGAGGATACGGCAAAGAGATATGGCTTTACAATTCAGGAACTGCAAAGTCTGTATGACAGGATGTATAACGCATCGGCTGCCGATGATGCGAATGTAAGCGGACTTACACCCGAAGAGATGGCCGAAGAGGCATCAAAATATTGTGAGATAGCCAATCATCTCCAAACTTTGAATGCCGAAGAGTATGCGGCTACCACAGACGAAGAGCGCTATATCGACACTATGTTGTATATGGTGCTTGAGCAGGTAGAGGGTTATCCGGAAGCGAAGAGACTGCTTGATAATAATCAGCACTACCGCGCACTGGATCGTCAGCGTACCGAAAGGTTATGGAGAGAGTTTGAGAGTACCCATCCCGGACTGCAATAAGGAGCCTGATAAAAGCGACCTGTATGAGTTGGATAGAGCGCCCTCCACGATTCTTTCGTGCTTTAACTCCCCGTGGACTCTTCAGACTGAAAGATAAGGGTAAAAAGATATACCTTACTTTTGATGACGGTCCGATACCGGAAGTGACACCGTGGGTGCTTGATCTGCTGGATAATTACGGAGTAAAAGCCACCTTCTTTATGGTAGGCGACAATGCGCGCCGCTATCCTGAGATAGCCTGCGAGGTGCTTCGCCGCGGTCATAAAGTTGGTAATCATACGCTGCATCATCTTGCCGGTCATAAGGTAAAGACACGCAGATATCTAAAAGATATAGAGGCAGCGCGAGAGTTTCTGCCGGCAGAGACTCCACTATTCCGACCGCCACACGGATGGTTGCGTCCCCGTCAGGCACGAGTACTGAGCCGCAGATACCGGATAGTGATGTATGATCTCGTCACCCGCGATTACAGTTACAGACTGCAGGGAGAGCAGGTACTCGAAAATGTGAAGCGCTATGCCCGACCCGGATCAATAATTGTGTTTCACGATTCGATCAAGGCATGGCCACGACTTGAGACAGCGCTCCCTCAGGCCATAGAATGGCTTATCAATCAGGGTTATACCTTCGAATTGATATAAATATATTGATATAAATATAAAGAGTCTGAAAATAAAAGGTAATGAAACGTATATTAGTAATGGGAGCCGGTGGTTTTGCCGGAGGATATATAGTAGAAGAGGGTTTGCGACGCGGATATGAAGTCTGGGCCGGAGTGCGCGCCACAACCTCACGTCGTTATCTTACAGACTCGCGTATCAGATTTATAGAGTTTGATTTTGATGCCGACTCCGCGGCCGAAGATATGGCTGAGAGGATGCGGACAGCATTGCCCGAAGGTGAGAAATGGGACTGGATAATTTATAATTTAGGTGCTACGAAATGCCTGAGATTCTCAGATTTTTCACGCATCAATTACGACTACCTGCGATATTTCTGCAGTGCATTGAAGTTATGTGACAAGACGCCGGAATGCCTGTTGTATATATCTTCACTATCTGCAGTCGGACCCGCTGAGGAAAAGAGTGGCAAGCCGATAACTGAGGCCAATATCCCCATACCCAACACCCGCTATGGCGCCTCAAAATTAAAAGCCGAGATGCTGTTGAAGATGGAGGGGATACCCCATATAATCTTTCGAGCCACCGGCATTTATGGTCCGCGAGATAAAGATTACTATCTGATGTTTAAGTCAATAAAATCAGGATTTGACTTCAGTGTAGGGTATAAGGCGCAATCACTCACCTTTATATATGTAGAAGATCTCGCCCGCGCCATCTACGATGCTCTTGCCCGTGGGAAGCGTGGAGAAACATATAATGTGGCGCACCCGGCGGTATATACACAGGGGGAATTTCGCAAGATTTCGGCCCGGGAGATGAAAAAGAGGGTAGTGTTACCGGTAAAAGTACCTCTGATAGGTCTTAAACTGGTATCGGTCATAGCCGAGAAGATAGGAGTGGCAAAAGGTAAACCCTCAACGCTCAACAGTGACAAATACAATATAATGGCTCAGCGCAACTGGAGTGTGGATGTATCAAAGGCCGAGCGGGATTTCGGATTTAAGCCGCAGATAGATCTCAGCGAGGGAGTGAAGCGATGTGTAGAATGGTATAAACAAGAAGGTTGGCTTTGAAGCAGAGCGAAACAAATATAAAGGTCGACACCACGGCAGTGAGCGCTCCGGATGTCGTATCGGCGGCTGATAGCGTGGTGGCCGATACAACTGTGCGTGACACCACATACGTTCTCGTGCCGGTTGCTCCCGATGTGCCCGATCTGCACCGGTACACGGCCGAAGACAATACCGGCATATCATGGATACTCACAATCCTCATAGCCATGTTTACACTGGTAGCGATACGCTACCGAAAAAATTCACGCTTCTTATCGGCGGTATTAAAAGAGGTAACCAATATCCGCGAACGGAGCAATCAACTTGACGACACCGTAAGAGAGGTATCGTTTATGTTGATCCTCAACCTGCTTTGGGTCATAAGCAGCGGCATACTACTGTATTATACGTTGCAGCCCGCAATGGATAAGGGGCTCGGACTCGCCCTCTGTGTAGGGTGTACGCTTGTGTACGAGATCGGCCTGACGGCCGCATATACTCTATGCGGTAGTGTATTCAGCACCCCGCGTCATACCCGGATGTGGGTAAGAGGGTTCTGGGCCGCTCAAAGTCTGGCGATCCTCCTGATGTTTCCGATAGCGATACTTCTGATATGCACCCCTGCGCCCGCCGTATGGGCTGTCATAACCGGATGGATAGCCTTCGCGCTTACCAAAATATTATTTATTTGGAAGGGATTTAGGATTTTTTTTGAAAAAATCACCTCTTGGGTGCTTTTTTTGTACTATCTTTGCAGTTTAGAAATAGTCCCGGTCATTGTAGTGTATGGAGCGGCGGTATTTCTGACATCAGAAGGAATGAGATAAAGATCACCAATATCTGCATCTCCCATAAGAAACTGTTTAAATTTATGTGCCAATGATTTTGGCTGTTAACAAAAATTTTTGATATAAATTTAAACAGTTTCTAAGAATCAATTTTTATATAGATACACGAATATCGAAGTAAAAAATGAGTATTAAGCGAATTTTGGTCTCTCAGCCCAAGCCTACGGGTCCTAAATCACCGTACTACGATATAGCCGAAAAGCATGGAGTAGAGGTAATATTCCGCCCCTTTATCAAGGTAGAGGGATTGACTGCTAAGGAATTTCGTCAGTCAAAAGTTAATCCTGCGGATTATACTGCTGTAATCTTTACCGGTCGACATGCGGTAGATAACTACTTCCGTATATGTGAAGAGATGCGTATCCCTATTTCGGATAGTATGAAATACTTCTGCACCTCAGAGAGCATCGCTCTGTATCTGCAGAAATATATAGTATACCGCAAACGCAAGATATTTTTCGGCAAAACCGGTAAACTTGATGATGCGCAACTTATAGCAGGGATCGTCAAGAATAAGGATGAGAAATTCCTCTTCCCTATCTCGGATGTACATAAAGATAACCTCTCGGTGCTTGATGAGAATGGGATAGATTATGAAAAAGTGGTAATGTACCGTACGGTCAGCAATGATTTTACGCCCGATGAACCTCTGGATTATGATCTGCTCCTCTTTTTCAGTCCGGCAGGTATAGATTCGCTCATCAAGAATTTCCCCGACTTTGACCAGGAGAAAGAGGGTATATATATCGGCACCTACGGTGCTCCTGCGGCCAAGGCGGTGACTGACCACGGATTGCGGCTCGACTACAGTGCTCCTACTCCGGAGTATCCATCGATGCCGGCCGCTCTTGATGCGTTTCTGACAAAGGTAAATAAATAAGATGATATAATAAAGGAGCGGAGTGTGCAAGCCTCCGCTCCTTTATAGTTTTAATATACCTAAAGTTTTAATACTACACCTAAAGTTTTAATACCACCCTACCTTAAAATGCATAATGTAGACGAAAATCTCTTGAGCAAATTGTATCTTAAAGATACCGCCTTTCAGAATCTTATGCAGAAGCGCATATTCAACGTGCTTCTGATAGCCACCCCGTATGATGCCTTTATGCTTGAGGAGGATGGTAGAGTTGAAGAACAGGTATATTTTGAATATGTATCGCTTAATCTGTCATCTCCACCTCGATTTACAAAGGTTGCCACATACGCTGAGGCGCGCGAGCAACTGAGGGAGAAAAACTTTGACCTTATAATCGCGATGCCCGGTGTGGATATAAGCGAGACTTTTCATGAGGCGCGCCAACTCGATGCGCTCTATCCCGACATCCCCTTTGTGGTACTGACCCCCTTCTCTAAAGAGGTGCGACGCCGTATCGCAGATGAAGACCTGCGCGGTGTGGATTATGTGTTCTCATGGCTCGGTAATGTAGATCTGATACTTGCCATTATCAAGATTATCGAGGATAAGATGAATGCCGACAACGATATTGAGGGGGTCGGAGTACAATGTATAATGCTGATTGAGGACTCCATACGCTTTTACTCCTCCATACTGCCTCATCTATACCGGTTCCTGCTCACCCAGAGCCGAAACTTCTCGTCAGAGGCTCTTAACGAGCATGAGCAGATGATGCGTATGCGCGGGCGCCCGAAAGTTTTGCTGGCACGCGACTACGAGGAGGCAAAGGAACTTTTCGATAAGTATGGCAACAATATGCTCGGTATCGTAAGCGATGTGAGATTTCCGGATCATGGCCTAAAAGATCCGGAAGCAGGATTCCGGTTTGCAGAATATGTACACTCTAAAGACCCGTATCTCCCCATAATTCTCGAGAGCCAGGAGAGCGAGAATGCAGTGCGGGCAGCCAAAGAGAATCTTGTATTTCTTGATAAAAACTCCAAGACTCTACCTCAGGATCTGAAAAAAGCCGCTACACGCTACTTTGGATTCGGTGATTTTATAGTACGCGATCTGAAGGATGACAGCATACTCATGCGCATCTCAAACCTCAAGGAGATGCAGAAGCAGGTATTCAATATTCCCGATGATGCACTGTGGGAACTCTGCTCGTCAAACAAGGTATCGAGATGGTTCTACTCCCGTGCGCTGTTCCCGATAGCAGAGGCGATAAAGGCATATCGTTTTGACAGCATGGATCAAGCCGAAGCAGTCAGAAAACTTATCTTTGAGTGTATTGTAAAATATCGCAGGATGAAAAACCGCGGTGTCGTGGCGATATTCCGCAACGACCGCTTTGACCATTACAGCAACTTTGCCCGTATAGGTGAGGGTTCGCTCGGGGGAAAAGGACGGGGACTGGCGTTTATAGACCAGATTATCAAGCATCATCCTGAATGTGAGGATTTTGATGGTGTGGAACTGACTATACCACGCACTGTAGTACTCTGTACGGATATATTTGATGAGTTTATGGAAACCAACAATTTATATCCCGTAGCGCTCTCAGACCGTAGCGATGAGGAGATATTACAGAAATTTCTTAAAGCGCGCTTGCCCGAGGGGGTGATAGAAAATTTCCGGGCATTATTTGAGGTGGTAGACCGTCCGCTTGCGGTGAGATCATCATCCTTGCTCGAAGACTCGCATTATCAGCCATTTGCCGGTATATACTCCACCTATATGATACCATATCTGGAGGATGTACCGACGAGATTGGAACTCCTCTGCGATGCGGTAAAGGGGGTATATGCCTCTGTATTCTTTGCCGACTCGAAGGCTTATATGAATGCTACCAGTAATGTTATTGACCAGGAGAAGATGGCAGTGATACTGCAGGAGGTTGTAGGTGAGGATCATAACGGATATTATTATCCCAGTTTCTCGGGTGTAGGAAGGTCTCTGAATTACTATCCGCTAAATGATGAAGTGGCCGAGGATGGTGTAGCCGAAGTGGCAGTAGGTCTCGGCAAATATATAGTAGACGGTGGTATGGCACTCCGCTTCTCGCCCAAGCACCCCAATAAGGTGTTGCAGACCTCTACGCTGCAATTAGCGCTGCGCGACACGCAGACTAATCTCTATGCGCTCCCCACAAATGCGGAGACTTCAAAGGACTTCAAGGTCAATGACTCCTTTAATATCGCAAAACTTAATGTTAACGATGCGGCTGCTACCGGTGCACTGCGCTACCTGGTTTCGACTTTTGACATAAACGACAGGATGCTCCGCGATACCGACTTCGGACAGGGACGTAAGGTGGTGACGTTTGCAAATGTACTCAATCATGGAGTTTTCCCGCTGGCCAAGATCATTGACTTCATGCTTTCTACGGGTCAGTATGAGATGGGTAGGCCGGTAGAGATAGAATTTGCCGGTAATATCAATCCCAATGCCATGCGCGATAAGAAGAAGGGTACCATTTACTGGCTCCAGATACGCCCCATCGTAGACAAGAAAGAGATGCTTGATGACTCCTTATTAGAGGTTGATGATAAGGACCTGATACTCAGAAGTGATACCGCGCTCGGACATGGTCTGATGGATAATGTGCGCCATATTGTATATGTAAAACCGGATGCGTTTGACTCCATGAAGAATACCGAGACTGCGCTCGAGGTTGAGAAAATCAACAAGGAGATGCTCGATAAGGGTAATCCGTATATCCTTATCGGACCGGGTAGATGGGGTTCTTCAGACTCTGCTTTAGGTATTCCGGTGAAGTGGCCACAGATCGCAGGGGCGCGATTGATTGTAGAGTCAGCGCTGCCGGGTTATCGTATAGAGCCCTCGCAGGGTACTCACTTCTTCCAGAATCTCACCTCGTTTGGTGTCGGTTATTTTACGATCGACCAGCCCGGCGGTAGCGGAATGATAGATACTGAATGGCTTGCAGACGCGCCCACCGTATATGAAAGTGACACTATCCGTATAGTGGAGGTGCCCGAACCGCTTACGATTGCCATTAACGGGCGGAAATCGAAAGGTATTGTAGTAAAGCCGGGTGTGGCTACACGCCCCGAACCGCATGCAGAATGACAGAAGAGAGTGAGGAGACGCTAAATAGTAGCCGGGAGCCGGAGAGTGAAATGTCCGGACGGGAATGCACCGTCGAAGGTATATCATATCCGACGGGATGGAGTCTCTGGTTCCATCCCCGTCGATATGCCGCATTATGGAGGGAGCGCGAGGAGGAGTTGCAGATGTTGCGTGATCTGCTGTTGCGGTCCGAGGGGGAGAGGGAGCGGCTTGCGAAAGTTTCTTTTGATATAGAGAGTATCACCCGTGCGCATGAGGACGAAAGGGAGAGATATGAGAAAGAGATTGCCCTTCTCCGAGAGGAGAAAAATGATCTTGAGCAGCAATTACACGAATGGGAAAAGACTCAGGAGGAACTGGAGAAGTTTGAGGAGGTAGTTGATAAATTCAATAAGCAGAAAGATAAATATGAGGCGCAGATCGCATCTTTACGTAACGATTTGCGTGTTCAATCGCTGCAATTGCGCGATTTGCAGCAACGACGTGACTCCTCTATGCCCGGGCCCCCGCGCAAGATGATAAATATGGATGCATCACCCGAGCCACCCCGCAAACCGTCCGTTGACGATACCGACTGGTTCGACCCCCTCCCGGATTTCTAAGAAGAAGGAAAATATTTTAGAAACGAGCAGGGGAGAGAGGGGAGAAATTATTTGGGATTATACACGAAAAATATTACTTTTGCAAGATGAAGAGGTATCTCACCCAACATATTGTCTTGCTTACCCTCATCGGTTTGCTCGTCACATTCTTCGGCGGATGCCGGCGGGCGCCCCTGTCTCCACGTCTTACCGACATCAACACCCTCTCCGAGACCGCTCCCTTTGCCGCTCTTGATTCACTGAACGCAATCAACCCCGACACCCTCTCCGACCGCGACCGCAACTACTACGACTTTCTCGCAGTGAAGTGCGAGCGAAGGGCATTCTTACCCATTGAGTCCGACAGCCTTATCCTCAAAGTCATCGACTACGCCTCGCACCATGAGAAAGACGGCTACTACCCCGAAGCCCTCTATACCGGAGGATTGGTCTACGCCGCTCTCGGTGACCAGCCTACCGCCCTCCAATATTACCATAAAGCCGCTGATGAAGTCCCAGACGATACCTTGCACTTGAGACTTAGAAGCAAAATCAATAGTCAGACCGGCCGTTTGCTGGCCCAACTGCATATCAATGAGGAGGCACAGAAGACAATCCTCAGGACAATAGAGATAGACATGCTCCGTAAAGATACCCTTAACTGGATCTATGATTGTCATCTCCTTGCCGCTCTCTATCAGAGAGAGGAGATGTATGAGGAGGCGGATAGTGTGCTGAAGGTCGCCATGAATATAGGTGGCAATTTTGAGGGACATCCAATGGCTGTCACCCGTACTTACCTGGCCGTCTCGCAGGCTCACAATGGAGACATCAGTAGTGCCAGATCGAGCATACGAATCGCTCTCAAGGAAATAAAGCCTCATCTCAGAAATATTGCCTTGACCCATGCAGCCCGCATATATATGGAGGCAGGTCAGCCGGATACCGCATACATGTATGCCCGGGAACTCATAAATTCAGCCTTTGATGAAAATAAGGTATGCGGATACCAGATACTACTGTCACCTGAACTCCGCCATCTCCTCAGTCCGGATTCCATTAACCATTACTTCGATGAATACGCAAGTCTGATGAATGGATACTATGACGCGAACTCCAACGCCCTCAGCCTGCAGCAACAGGCTTCCTATAATTATTATATTCATTTCAGGAAACGTGCTGAAGCCGAGACTTTATCTTATAAAAGGGGGATGTGGCTCGCACTGACCGGTCTTTTGCTTTTTATTGCAATTTTTGTGGCATTCTACCTCCGATACAGAAACAAACGCAATCTCCTTAGACTTCACGAAGCCCTGAATGTTATTGACAGACTAAGCAAGGAGATATCAGAAGTATCCAATGTTGGTATATCCGAACGTGAAAAAGTAACTATTAATGTATCCACTCTAAATTCTATACCTCCGGAGCCACCACAGCAGAAACTGTCGTCCACTCTCTCCAAGGAGCAGGAATTACGCGGAATCTTGCAAAAGAAGATAAGGGACCTTATCAAGGATGGTAGCATTCCTTATCCAGATAAACGAATAACGGATTCATCAATATATTCCATCTTCGCCGCATCTGAAAAAACTCAGAATCCAATTACTGAGACTTCCGGCCATTGGGAAGAACTTAATCAGGTTGTGCTGACTGTAAGCCCTGACTTCAGGAGAAACTTGGAAATCCTTATGTCAGGCAAACTGCGCCAACATCTTTATCATACCGCGCTCTTAATTAAGTGCGGCTTCTCTTCCTCTGCAATCGGAAGGATTGTGTCGCGCGAGCGTAATACTATCAAGAATCGCCTCAATACACTGTCAAAAAGCATTCTTGATGAAGATCTTGACACTACTTCCCTATATATCATTATCTCCCATCTTTAATCTCTGCCGTAAAACCATAATATAAATCTCGTTCATTACAATACCATGAATATTATGAAGTTATGAATGTTCGATATAAGTCTTATATAAATTTAAGAGGGTGTGAATCCTCAAATTCGAATATATAAAACTAAAAAACGGAACAACCTTATTTAAAAAACGGAACAAAAATATTTGTAAACTGATATATCCCCGAGTAACTTTACGCTTATTAAATTCATTCTAAATAGTAACGTCATGAAGCAAGTAAAACACATCGTATGCCTCTTGATGATAATGTTCATCGCCTGCGTAGCGTATAGCACGGATGCTCAGGCAGAGACAACTAAGAAAGTGAGCCTCTTTCAGAAGAATGCCCCCTCAGTACTTGATCCTACTCTGCCGGGAGATAATCTGGATCAAGGCCAGACTGTAACCTGTATCCTATACAAGGAGTCGGGGCGCTGTGTCTTCGACCCCGATGTCGAGGCTATCAAGAAGTACGAGATATATAAGGGCACCGCCCGCGTGGGAGTATACTACGACCAGTTCAGTTTCGTGCAGGATGCTTTCAATCTCCGGGGCATACTCATCCTCACACTCACCACCGACAGTTCCCAACTCTCCGGTAAAATCTATAACTACTAAAAACTAATTGATCAAATAATATTTGTCGATTTAGAATAATACTAACATCTTAAAAATTCAATCATGAACAAATCAGAATCTCGTATCGCAGCATTCATAGACTCCCTGCCCCCATCTTCGGGTACAGGTAAGATTGATGCTTCTCTCCACCACAGTATTCTGATTATTAAGAAACACATCCTCAATCCCTCCACTAATCTCTTAAGTCTATGCTCAGATTTAAATTCAGAATTATACTATCAATTGATTGACGGAAAATTTTTAATTGAAGAAGATAACGATGAGGTGCATTTTCTTCAAAAGTCAATTCTACAAGCCACATCTAATAAGGATGAATTTATCCTCCACATAAATCCAACACTGGATTGTAATCTAAACTGCTGGTACTGTTACGAAAATCATATAAAGGGATCTCGGATATCTAAAGACACAGAAGAAACTATATTTAAAATTTAAGAAAAAAATTTGCCATACATGCCGGATTGCCCCAATATGTGGTGGAGGATGCAGGCAGAGGGGATTTGATGAACCTGATGAAAATATATGTACATTACATTATACAGAAGATGATAAAAACCGGATGGTAATGGATTTGGTGGACTATATTCTTGCCAATAATTGTTACAATCATTAAAATGGATAAGATATACCGATACATATTATCACCTCTTTCGTTTCTATTGACAATGTCAGTTTTCACAGTTACTGCAGATGACTCTATCCCCATTGTAAAGGAACTGGAGGAAGTTGTAGTCAAGGCTGAAAGAGGGTGGATTGAGAAGGATAAGATAGTGTTCATCCCCTCGCGCAAGGAAAAGAAACTCTCAAACAGTCCTGAGACTCTTATAGAATCAATGCACCTCCCTATGCTCAAAGTAATGGATGGTAGGATCACCACTGTAGGTGGAGAGAGGGTCGAGATTTATATAAACGGATTAAAGGCCGAACCGACCGACTTGAGCAGTTTCTGGCCGAGTGACGCCATGAGAGTAGAATATCTCGAGAATCCTATGGATCCTAAGTTTCTGGGATCTTCGAGGGTAGTGAACTTCATCATGCACAAATATGAAGTAGGAGGCAACACAAGTTTTCAATATCGTCAGAATATCCCCAATAGTGGGAGAGCCACCGCCTCATCTAAGTTCGCTTATAGGAGACTTACAGCCGGAGTCATGGCAAGTGCAGGATACATGAATGATCACCAAGCCTTCACTGAGTCAGAGACGACTTACTCCGACTTATACTATAGGAATCAATACTATTCCGAACTGACATTTAAAGAAAAACTTCCCATCTGCTCCAACGATAAAAATACCATCGTAGGTCTTAGCGGGTTGCTTCAATGGGACAAGTTTGAAATGACCCATAATGTATATTGGGAATGGCAGGACAATTTCAGCAAATCGGAAACTTCCACTGAATGGAATCCCTCTCTGTTCAGTTCAAACAATGGAGAATGGTGCGAAAAGACAATCTATAATCGTCTGGCAGCGCAGGGAGAATATTATTATCGGCCGAACAAAAAATGGAATTTGGCAGCAGGATGGTGGTATACCCACCTGCACGAAGGGGTTGACTCACAAAGCGAGACAGCAGACCTACCCATAATATACAACTCCGCCATCGAGGAGGCGGATGT
Organism: uncultured Porphyromonadaceae bacterium; assembly: GCA_947175665.1. GTDB lineage: Bacteria > Bacteroidota > Bacteroidia > Bacteroidales > Muribaculaceae > Lepagella. The sequence continues at coordinate 8,593 of CAMWNR010000032.1, read as the reverse complement.
CGCGAAATTTTTGGTTTTGGCCACATTCATGCAATCCAATAATATGCAGTTTCAGGCCAGATTCGGAACCACCAACACTTGGCATAACACCCATTACACCGGTTCGGCGGATGATGTATCACGGCTGTTCCGTAATGAGAACTCCGGATATCTGACATGGTACTGGCACCCAGTCTCTCCAATTTCATTCTCACTGCAACCCGGATTCAGCACTATACTTAATCGCACAGGAGGCATATCTACCACTTCAGCCACTCCTACTATGTCCGGTACCCTTACTTGGAATCCCTCGCGCAAGATGCAACTAAGCGCGTACTGTAATTTTAGAGCAGATAATCCTTCTGCGTCCAATTATTCTTCTGTATTGGTACGTATGTCAGAACTTCTATGGGCGCAGGGGAATCCTTACCTCAAGCCCTCATCATATTGGTCTGCAACCCTGTCGGCTTTATGGATGCCTGCCGACTGGGTATCACTTAACGGAACGCTATTTTACAACAAGACATTAAACCCATATCTCACTACCTATACCCCCGCACCGGAGGATAAAGGAGGACTTATAATGACATCTGTAAACACAGGATCTATCCAAAATATTCATGTTATACCCGACATCAATTTCTATCTGTTAAATCACTTGCTTAATATTAACCTCTCCCCCTCTTATACCCATTTCATCGCTCACCCATACACAAACCGGGTGCATTATAACTCCTTCTATCTTTCAGGATCAGCCGACTACACATTGGGCAATTGTCGATTTAAGGTAGACTTTACAGGACCGCGTAAGTCTATGACATGGGGAGGCACCGGCACTGAATGGGTACAGGGAGACCTGAACTTCTCTTTCTCATGGGGTAACGGTAACCTATATTTCCAGGCACGCGTAGACAATATCCTGCACAAAAAGACCAAAGTCATTACCGATCAAGTACTCGGCAACTTTGACACGCATGAGATATCCCGACGCAACGGACGATGTGTTAAACTGACACTTTCCTATAAATTCGGATATGGCAAACGCTTCCGCGACAACCTTAACCTCTCGTCCGGTGAATCGGTAGACTCCTCAATCGTCGGCAAAAGGTGAGGATTCATAATCTATTTTATTCAATGAATATTTATCTATTGAATGTTTAAATGCTATCATCAACTGGAACACTCTGATTGCGGTCTGACGTGTGTCCGAATGATTGCCCGCCGGTATGGAAAGAAGATTCCTGTTCAAAGTCTCCTGACATTCTATTTCTGGATGAAGCCACTTCATCATTGGATGCCAACAATGAACGGGCAATCCTGAGTACTCTTTTAGACAAGAAAGGAAATACGACAGTTGTTGTCGCAGCACACCGGTTAAGCACTGTTAGAAATGCAGATCGTATTTTATTCATAAAGAATGGTGAGATTTATGAACAGGGAACTCATCCGGAATTATTATCCTTAAAGGGAGATTACTGGAAATTAATAAAAAATCAACTCCAGATTTCCGATTGATATCAGAAATAATCGTAGGCACAACCCGCAAGGTTGTTGTGCGGTAAGGAGGAATAGGAAAGTCCCCTTCAGGTCATATTCATTAACAGGTATAATATCCGGATGTACAGAGACGGTATACCCTAAACCCAAGAAGAGTGTGGCGTCCGTTATAACATGCAATCAACTTTTGTAATCTCTGATAATTTGTGCTAACCAATTACTGAGACTTCCGGCCATTGGGAAGAACTTAATCTGGTTGTGCTGACTGTAAGCCCTGACTTCAGGAGAAACTTGGAAATCCTTATGTCAGGCAAACTGCGCCAACATCTTTATCATACCGCGCTCTTAATTAAGTGCGGCTTCTCTTCCTCTGCAATCGGAAGGATTGTGTCGCGCGAGCGTAATACTATCAAGAATCGCCTCAATACACTGTCAAAAAGCATTCTTGATGAAGATCTTGACACTACTTCCCTATATATCATTATCTCCCATCTTTAATCTCTGCCGTAAAACCATAATATAAATCTCGTTCATTACAATACCATGAATATTATGAAGTTATGAATGTTCGATATAAGTCTTATATAAATTTAAGAGGGTGTGAATCCTCAAATTCGAATATATAAAACTAAAAAACGGAACAACCTTATTTAAAAAACGGAACAAAAATATTTGTAAACTGATATATCCCCGAGTAACTTTACGCTTATTAAATTCATTCTAAATAGTAACGTCATGAAGCAAGTAAAACACATCGTATGCCTCTTGATGATAATGTTCATCGCCTGCGTAGCGTATAGCACGGATGCTCAGGCAGAGACAACTAAGAAAGTGAGCCTCTTTCAGAAGAATGCCCCCTCAGTACTTGATCCTACTCTGCCGGGAGATAATCTGGATCAAGGCCAGACTGAGACCTGCATCCTCTACAAGGAGTCGGGGCGCTGTGTCTTCGACCCCGATGTCGAGGCTATCAAGAAATACGAGATCTATAACGGTACGGCTCGAGTAGGTATCTATTACGACCAGTATAGTTTCGTGCAAGATGCTTTTAATCTCCGCGGAGTCCTGATCCTCACACTCACCACCGACAGTTCCCAACTCTCCGGTAAAATCCTCAACTACTAATTCTCTTAAATTTCAATTAGTGTTAAATAATCAATTAATATTATGAAATATTTGTCTGTTTTATTCTCTTTACTTCTGAGTTTCCTTGTAAGTCCGGCTCAGATTTATGATGACTATGATGAGTATGAACCATTCGATATAATCAATGATATACACTTACGTCCTCTATATCCTGACTCAAAAGAAGTCATAGTGATAGATCCTGCTCAAGAAACAGGAATGGATACATACTCGGTTTACTATAATAATTTTATAGTGCCAAAAGTGCTTGTGGATAAAGATGGAGTAGAACTGACTCCTATCGCTATATGGGATCAATGTTGTAATAACATACCCTTGACAAAAATAATTATCCCGGCATCCGTGCGTCATATCGGTTCATACTGTTTTAACTACTGTAATATCGGGACTTTGGAATTATCCGAAGGATTAAATTCAATTTCCGGACACTCATTCTCTAATTTATCGGGTATCCAAACGGTTTCATTTCCCGCAACTATGTATGAGATAGGAGAGGCATGCTTCTCGAACACGGACCTAACCTCAGTAGAATTTGGAGCGGGATTACGTAAAATAGGAGAGGAGTCTTTCTGCAACAACCCATTATTGGAGCACGTGACCTTACCTGAAAGGCTTACAGACCTCGGCAAATTATGTTTTAACAATCTTACTATTCTAACATCGTTATCACTACCAAAATGGTTAAAAGCGATGAGTGGGTGTTTTAACGGGTGTTCGAGTCTTGGAAAGATTGAATGCCATAGTTGCATACCTCCTGTTATTTATGACTGCTTCAATGAGGTAAACTTTGATCAGTGTATTGTGACTGTGCCTTTGGGATGCAAGGGAAACTATCTCCAGTCTCCAGTATTCAATAAGTTCAAGAATATAATCGAGTGTGAGGAATCCGGAGTTTGGGAGACTTCTGATTCGGAAAGTAATTCAGATGTTGTGAATGTATCGGTTGATATCCAAGGATATCCCACACATCCTGATTCACCGGGAATACATCTGATAAAGGAGGAAGGAGAGTACCATAAGATACTCGTACCGCGCCATTGAGCAGGCAGGAATATAAATCAAAAGTACGAGATCTATAACGGTGCAGCCCGAAGAGGCATATACTACGACCAGTTCAGTTTCGTTTAGGATGCCTTCAACCTCCGGGGCACACTCATCCTCACCCTCACCACCCGCAACTCCCAACTCTCCGGCAAAATCCTCAACTACTAATTATCTTGATTACTCTAGGTATCTAATACCGAGTCTTTTTTCAAATTATGACTAATAATTTCAATATGGGAAAAAATTTTTTTAATCCTTTGCAAGGATTCTTTGCAAGGATGAGTACTTACGTACCGTGGAAGGTTACCCTAATGTGTATCCTCTCCGTTATGGCAGTGTCCTTGTCTGCCAAGGCTGAAGCACCGAATAGGTCGGTGGAAATCGGAAGTAACTATATCACGGTCAGTTACAATCTGACAGGCGATTACGAAGTGTCGGAACTTACTGATGGGAAGATTTTTCACGATATTTCAGGGTTTGGCCACTGTACTGAAGAAGGAAAGCCTATGGTGCCTATGAGAATTGACACCTTTAAGATTCCCCTTGGATACAACGTATCTATTGAAATCCAGAAAGGTGTAGTTTATGAGATTTCGGGGGAATATACTGGTGTAGAGATTCCTGCTATAGAAAGTTCCTCTGATCCTGCCAAATACGGGGATATCGTGGCATATGAAGGGTTATATCCTTCAGAGTCTGCTATTATCACATCAGGTTACGTGCAGCGCCACCAAATATTAAAGGAAGTGTGCGTAAGTCCTGTTCAGTATGATTATGAAAATCAGAAAGTTTTTTTCTATCCTCAACTCAGTTATACTCTCACCTTTACAGAATCAGACTCTTTCCCGTATACAGACATCCAGGCCGAACATGCCAGTCAAGATGACTTAGATAATGACCTACCGGAGTTTCTTAAGACTTCCTTAGTGACATCAGAAAATACTATTGGAGGTATCAAGGCCGTAGACGAAGCAGGGTTCGTAGGAAAAGTTGGTTATCTTATTGTTACCACCGATGAATACAAACAACTGGCTGACCAATTTGGAGAATGGAAGAGCATTTTGGGATACACCCCCTTCGTTCTCACTCAGTCTAAGTGGAATAGTTATGAGCAGGTTCTCGAAAGCATTCGTACTATGATTGCAGAAAACCCGGAGATTGTCTATCTCTTAATCCTCGGGGATTTAAAAGACGTTCCTTCCAAATATGTGCTTCACCCCGAGGGATATAACTATTATACCGACAGATATTACTCTACCCCAAACGATGAGACTTATTTATCCGATGTTTACATGGGGAGAATCCCAATCTCAGATGAATGGGAAGGTAAAAGCATACTTACTAAACTGGCACGTTTAGAAATGTGTCCGGTGATGGATGAACACTATTATAATCAAGCAGTGCATTGTGGATATTATCAGACAGAAAGTAATAAACAAAGAGAAAGTAGGAGATTTATTCAGACGTCAGAAATAGTTAAGGACTACGTTAATAATCATAATGTTACGGTTAAAAGAAACTATAGGGCTACGGACATTAAAACTCCCACATATTTTTATGATGGGACACCACTCCCAAATGATTTATTGTATCCAAACTTTAATTGGGCCTGCACTGCAGAAGAGATCTGTGATGATTTAAATAAAGGGGTTCTATATGCTCTTTATAGAGGTCATGGGTCAGCCAGCGGATGGGGAAATGTAGGATTTAATAAAAACGATTTTGCTAATCTTGAATCGAATGAGATGCCCTATACCGTTTTCAGCGTCACATGCCAGACCGGTATGTTTAATAATGATTGTTTTGCTGAGAACTTCCTAAAAGTCAGGAATGGGGGCGCTGCCAGTGTAATAGCCGCGTCCCAAGTAAGTTATTCCAATTATAATGATGCATTCGTCAAAGGGATGTTTGAAGCCATCTGGCCCGAACCAGGAATCTTTAGCCCCTCTACTTCCTTTACATCAAATATTGCACCCATTTACAGAGTGAGCCAGATTTTAAGTCAAGGTTTATTCAAGATGAACGAAATGTATGGGTATAACAAAGATATTATAAAACATCAAAATGAAGTATTCCATCTTTTTGGAGACCCGAGCATATTGTTCTTTACCGAAAATCCGAAATCTTTCTCTAACGTTGACATTCAGAGAAATCAGAGTTATATTAATGTTGATTTGAATGGTGAAATTGGATCAATTGGATTCTATAATTTCAGAACCGGAGAATCATATAAATATGAAAGTGACAGTGTTACTTTCCCTACAAAGGAACAAAAAAATGTCATAGTCTGCATTACCGGACATAATAAACTGACTTATGTAGACAGCGTCCACGAACCGGTAGTGGAAGAAAGTCTTACTACCCAAACATGTCAGCCTTACTATCTGTCCCTGCTAAATTCTGCCGCTGAGACGTCGGTGAAAAACATGAAGACAGAGAAAGTCGCCACTGATGAAGAGGTTCAGGTACTTGTTACTGATATTCTTGGCAGAACCGTATACTCAGCACATCTACCGTATGGGGCAGTTCGGGATGCCATTGCACCCAATGTGGGAATAAATGGCGGATGCTATGTTATAAACGTAGTCAAAGACAATCGAATTGTAGAATCTAAGAAGGTGTACATCCAGTAATCGCCTATATTGTACATTCAAAATAAATTTAATTTATACATCTCTATGAAGAATCTATCGTATCTATTGGCAATGCTGGGGATTATGTTCAGTTCAGCCAATGCGAATGCTCTGGGAGCCTATCAGTTCTCAGAGAATGGGGTGAGTTATGAGATTATTACTACCGAATTGTGCCCGATGTGGGTATCGGTAATTCCGGATGAAAGTTACCGTGAACTTAAATCTATTTCAATTCCGGAAGAAATGGAGGTCGAGGGCTATAGCATGGTCCGTCCCTTAAGAGAGGCTGTAGTGAAGGAAATCGCGGCTAATGCATTTAGGGGTTGCGATAATCTTAAGGAAATCACACTGCCCTCAACCATTACAGCAATAAACAATTATGCATTCGCCTCCACTGATCTCCTTTCCATATCCCTTCCCGAATCCTTGCAGTACCTCGGTAAATTGGCCTTTGCATCTTGCATCTCGTTAGAGGAAATAATAGTTCCTGAAGGGGTACGTTTCATTGATTTAGGTTGCTTCAAGGCTTGTCAAGAACTGAATAAAGTAAGCCTTCCCTCAACCCTGATGGAATTAGGAGGCCAGACATTCCGTTACTGCGGAAGCATAACTGACATTTACTGTAACGCTCTGATTCCACCTGTGGCTGCGGACAACAACTTCGTAAGTGAAGGATGTGAAGATGTTCCCGAGATTGAGATGGCTTCCGGCCCGGATATGGAGACATGTATCCTCCATGTGCCGGCTGAATCCGTGAAACTATATGAAGAGGCCGAAGGATGGTGCTTGTTTAAGAACATCGTGGAAATCACCAATGACCCTGTAGAAGTTGAAGACGTAATGGTTGAAACCGCTCCCTACTCAATTGAGAACGGAATCTTAAAGGCTACTCTACATCAGGGAGAAGAAATCTCACTGTACGACATCGACGGTCATCTGATAACTCGCCACACCGCTACCGGATGTGAAGAATACTCTCACAATGCAGATGGATTAGTAATATTGCGGCTAAACGACAGGTCTTATAAAATCATTCTATGATTTTGTGGCCTAAGAAAATGCTCCCTGTAGCGGTATTGGGTGAAATCCATGACATACTTTTCCCTATACCAGACCCATCAAGCCAGACTCATTCCAACATATCATCTCAGATTACAGGCCGGACCGGTGCCCTCCGTGGTGCCGGTCGCCCCTTTCTCCACGTCTCACCGACATCAACACCCTCTCCACCCACCACTCCCGGCTCTCCTGCAAAATCCTCAACTACTAATAAAAACGTTATAAAAATGAAAAACCTTCTGAATTTAATTCTGTTATTTGCGGGTATGATTGTTCTGAGCAATGTAAGCACAGGATGCTCAAAGGATGAGCCACCGGTACCTGACCCCGAACCTCCCACCCCTGTCCTTCCGACCTCTCCGGAATGGATAGACACTAAGTTTGCGTACGTCTTGCAGGTGTGTGGCTACATACCCGATGCCGCTACAGTCACCAAGGAAGAAGTCGCGGCCATTGACACTCTGATTATACCTTTGTGGGATAGTCTTGAACCATATCCGGACAGATACCTCACATCTTTAAAAGGAATTGAGTTTTTCAAAGGTCTTGAGTGTCTTAAGTGTGGGATTAACCGTATTGAAGAACTTGATCTTACTTCTAACACCAATCTTAAATATCTGGATTGTGACTTTAATCGTCTGACCACCCTTAATCTCTCCGGCCTTACAGAACTTCAGATAGTAATTTGTGACTGGAATGAAGGATTGGAGAATCTGAACCTAACCGACTGTAGAAAACTTAAGACTCTGAATGCATGGCATAATAGTCTGACTAGCCTTGACCTGTCTACTAATTTAGCATTGGAGACCGTAGACTGCAGAGGAGGTTATCTTCAGGAATTAAAGTTGCCGGAAGGAAGCCAACTTAGAAAGATAGTTGCAGGCAGTTTTGGTGGGGAAAGTCTCTATGTTCCTTCATCTCCTCACCTTGCGCATCTGGATTGCGGTGGCCATAATCTCCGCCACCTGACTGTAGACGACCCCTCAACTATTACCCATCTGGATATTTCGTATTCTAAATTAGATGTGGAGATATTGCAGGAATTTCCTAATTTAACTGAACTGCACTGCATCGATATGGACTGGTCCCAACTTGATCTCAGGTTTAATACACGTCTTGAGAGTCTTCACTGTTATAATAGTCATCTCAGAAATATTGATCTATCCAATAATCCGCTGCTTGATTACGCAGATATCCATGGCAACAATCTCACCCAACTTGATCTCTCTAATAAT
>CAMWNR010000031.1 GCA_947175665.1 uncultured Porphyromonadaceae bacterium | reverse complement strand
ATGTCGCGTGGGCTCGTGGGCTCGTAGTTGTGTATACGCCACTAGTGGGGGAGGGAGAAGTGCGGAATAATTAATTATACAATGGTCTAAACAAGATATGGCACGAGATAAAACACGTGTATTTCAAATGAAACAATTCAGCGTATCCCATGCTCTGAGTTCTAATAAGGTAGGAGTCGATGGAGTTCTGATCGGTGCTTGGACCACAATTCCTGATATTTGCCACAGGGTGTTGGATGTGGGTTGCGGATGTGGCCTTATCTCCCTTATGCTCGCCCAGAGGATACCTGATGCCGAAATTTTAGGTATTGATATTGAACCACTTGCTGTAAAAGAAGCAATATCTAACTGCGCCAATTCACCCTGGACGGATAGACTTGATATCCAAGAAATCAGTATTGATACAATTTATGAGAGATTCAACGGCATCAGTGATAAATCGGATGTTGAGCGGTTTGATCTGATCATTTCCAACCCACCATTTTTTAATACAGGAATAGATCCATCCACCTGCAGAACTCTTGCGCGTCATGTAGGATCATTATCGCCCGACAAACTGATTATGGTTGCTGATAAAATGCTGTCTGATCACGGCAGGTTATCATTTATCACTGTAGCGGAAGATTTTGAAAGACTGTGTGATCTTGCAAGTCATAATAACCTCCGACTGTTAGAGAGCATGTATGTGCGCGGTAATCCGGAAAGACCGCTAAAAAGGGTAATGATGACATTTATAAAAAAGGGTAGTGCTAATGATAACGTTCCTGCTCAGGAATCAGGTATCTTAACCATAGAAGATAAACCGGGGACATATAGCGAAGAATATAAACAATTATGCGCTCCCTTTTATTTAAAACTTTAACTATTTTCCTCTCAAATAATAGTGGTCCTCTGCAGAAAATATACTTGATTTTTCGCCAATCAGGTTTCAAACTTTCTAAAAATTGATTATCTTTGTATTATCTAAAATCTTCGGTTGGAATTCTATTTTAATTAAGTAAGTAATTAAAATTAATGTGCAAATAAAACTTAAAGATTTTTGAGATAATTTCCATGCGGAGCGAAGGAAGATACTTTGTATCTGACTGAGTGACAATTGGAAATTAGCCAAAAAGATTAAGTTTTATTACACAAGATATTCTATTACTACTTACTTTAATAATATCGTTTAATTTTCATTACTTACTTAAAAATCGGTTATATATTTTCAAAACATAGAAAACTATAGAAATAATTTTATACTTAACTAAATAAATCTAATGAAAAAACTTTTTCGAATTATGGCGGGTATGACTCTCGGACTTCTGAGTTTTACCTCGCTTGAAGCGTATTCACAATCAGATGAATACCCAAATTTCTACCTCAGGGGTACCAAGAATCAATGGGGATGTGAACAGCAGTATAAATTCACCCGTGCCGGAGCAAGATATTATCTTTATTTCTCCAATTATTCAGGTGAAGCAAAAATAAGTAATGAAGATTGGACCATTGAGTATGGTGCTGTTCCAGGTTCAGAAACTACCGTAAACACCTTTAAGGAATATGATGGTATCATAAGAGGGTATAACTGGACTCTTGATTTTCCCGAGAATAAAGATATTACTGTTTCATTTGTCTATAATAAGCAGGAACCGAATACTGCTAAAATTACCTTCTATGAAGGTAAGATAGCGTTTACCGACGAACCAGATCCGACCCCCGATCCCGTCAATCTTACTTCCGGAACTTTGCCGGTGCTTTACATTAACGTATATACAGATGCTACCAATACAACTCTGAATAACGAAATTATCGACAAGGATCTAAGCCATAAGGACTATTTCAAAAATGCCGAGTACTGGCTTGAAATGAATGGCTGCACTTGGATGGAGGGTAACGATGTCGGTTCTAAAGATGCCCCTCTCCCTCTACAGATTAAGGCTCGCGGTAATTATACCCGTACCGGATTTGCCAAGAAACCGTTTAAACTTAAACTTGACAAGAAGCAGAATCTCTTGGGTATGACTCCGGAGAAGAGTAAACATTATGCTATTCTTGCTCATGCGGATGATACCAGAGGTTATCTACGTAATTTTACCGGATTCAATCTCGGCAAACGTATAGGTCTGCCTTGGACTCCATCGCAACAGCCTGTAGAGGTTATTATTAACGGTGATTATCGCGGTGTATATTTCCTTACCGAATCTATACGTGTCGGTGATGGTCGTGTACCCATAACTGAATTGGAGGATAACGAGTCAGATCCTTATCTTATCTCAGGAGGTTATCTGGTAGAACTTGATAATTATGACGAAGATGAAAACCAGATCAGATTTGAAGAAAAGCCCGGCAACAACGGAGATCCCACTGTACGTGTGACCTTTGACACACCTGAAGTATATTCTGAGATTCAATACAGATTTATCAACGATCAGTTTACCGAGATTAATAATCTGGTAGGGGAGCGTTCAAAAGATCTCTGGAGTTATCTTGATATGGATGATCTTGCACGTTACTATCTTGTAGAGGAAATACTCGGTCATACAGAATCGTTCCACGGCTCTACATATCTTTACAGAGACCGCGGTGAAGGTCAGAAATGGCATTTCTCGCCGTTGTGGGACTGCGGTAATGCGTTCAATTCTTATAACGATCAATTCTTCTTCAATACTCCTGCATTTGGTAATACCTGGATTCATACTATTGCATTTATGCCCGAATTCCGCAGCAAGGTTGAAGAAACCTGGAAATGGTTTATGAGTACCGGCTTTAACGGTATTTATGATGATATGAAGGAATATACCGACCGTCTTAAAAAAGCAGCGGAATACGACTACAAGCGTTGGAACAACGCACCGCGCCCCAATAGCATGGTTACTTCTTCGGTGGCTGACAACCGTGATATTGAGCATAAATATAACGATGTGAAGAATTATCTTGAGACTCGCGTAAATTGGTTGAAAGGCCAGTTTGGTGATTACTCCGGATATTTTGCGGAGCCTTCAAGAGATACTACTCCGGCCGCAAAACTCCCTTCATATATTCTCACAGATGTAGAAGTTATAGAAGTGGTCGCTCCCGGTTCGGAAGAAAACACCGCCTACTATACCCTCGAAGGTGTAAAAGTAGAAAGACCTGTCAAAGGTATATATATCAAAGTAAGCGGCAATACTGTAAATAAGATTGTCATTCCCTGATCGATCGTTATCAACAGTCACTTATTCTATTCTTTTAAAATAAGTGATCATCAATAAATAATCGCACTGCCTACCTATCACAGATGCAGTGCGATTATTTATTTTATTAATATTGATTGCGAGTATTTATTTTATGAATATTGATTGAGTTTACTACATTCACGACTCCCACTGACCAATTTAATTTGTTTTGAGAGAGGGGGTTAAATTTATAAGATAATATTTATTGGAAATTATACGTAAGTCTGTTAAACCTATCAAGGAAACTATTGTCAAAGAATAAAACTAAAAAAATAATTTTAGTTTTACGGTAAGATTGATACAGTTATTTCCAACGATAGTGGAATTTAATTGTTATATTTGTAAACTAATAACTAAAAGTTGATCCTATGAAAAATTATGTACTTTTAGCCGGAATGTTGTTATTGAGCACGGGCATTGTCACTGCTCAGGTTGATGACGACATTTACTATAATCCTAAGAAAGCGACTTCAAAAACTACCAATAATAAGTCAACAAAATCCAACTACATATCTAATTTTCAAGATATGGATGTAGATGCGTATAATCTGCGCGGACAGTACTATACCACACCGATTGATACTATCGGTGCTGAGGTTGAGGCTGCCCCTGATTTTGTATACACCACTCAGATTCAGAAGTATTATAATCCTACGATAGTAGTAGATAATGAGGATCTGCTTGCTGACGTAATAGATAATTCGTATGGAAATGTAAATATTGAATTTAACTATAATGGTGCTCCCTACCTGTCAAACTGGTATCCATATAGTTGGAATATCTATTCACCATATTTCTCATTTTACAGTAACTGGGGTTGGTTTAATACGGTATGGGGACCGTCATGGTCGATAGGCTGGGGCTCCCCCTGGTGGAGCAATCCCTGGTCCTGGTCATGGGGTTGGGGACCTTCGTATGCCTGGGGATGGAACTACCCGTATTACGGTCCATCATGGGGATGGGGCGGATATGTTCCTCCGCGTCCCGTGGACTACCGTCCCGGTGGAGGAAGACCGGTTAATCCCGGTTATGGTTGGGCTTCGAATCATCGTCCTACCAATAATTACCGTCCCGGCAATACAGGTAGTTTCGGCTACTCCAGACCCGGAAGCAATAATACAGGAACATGGAATTCCACTAATTCCGGCCGTCAACCCGGCCAAGGCGCCTATACAAGCAATACTCGACCCGGTACTTCAAGACCGGCAAACAACACAGGTAACTATGGCACCCGTCCCGGCTCTTCTACTACCAGACCTTCAGGTACAGTACGACCCGGAACCACAGGTACTGCTCGACCCGGAACGACCGGTACTACTCGTCCCGGAGTAAGTAATACAAGACCCTCTACCGGCACTACGAGACCAGGAGTTTCAAATACCCGTCCGGGAAGTTCCACTTCGCGTCCGAGTACTTCAACTACCAGACCCTCAAACACTTCAAACCATAACTACAATAGTAACTCCTCTAATAGTTATAATTCCGGTAATCACAATTACGGCGGATCTTACAGTACCGGCCGTAGTTCATCATCAGGAGGATTCGGTGGAAGTCGCCCCTCGGGAGGTGGATATAGCGGTGGTGGAGCACGCCCGGGTGGCCACAGATAATCATCCTCGCCCCTATATAATTATCTTGTGGTCACAGATCATAATTCTGTGACCACAGACAATAAAAAGAATTATTTAACCCAGTTGAATTAAGACTATAATGAATATAAAACCCATACTTCTAACCGCCTCTCTTATCCCGGCTATTTCATTTGCTCAGAGCGCAGTGGATGCTTTGACCTTATCACAATCCGATATACGCGGTACTGCACGCTATATGTCGATGGGCGGTGCATTTGGCGCACTTGGTGGTGATCTCACAACACTCTCTCAGAATCCTGCAGGTATTGGTGTATACCGTAGCAACGAAATCGGCATTACCATGGATCTGAATGCCCTAAGCGCAAAGTCCACATCGCCCGGCGGCTCGCAGTCGATTAATCGTACACCTTTCGAACTCAACAATGTCGGAGGTGTGCTCACGCTCAGACTCAACTCTTCGGTAGTACCTAATCTTAATTTTGGTTTTACCTATAACCGCAGAGCATCATTTAATCGCTCATACGTCGGGCAGTTTGGCCAACTTAACACTTCGCTGACCAATTGGATAGCAGGATTAAACAACAATCAAGGTGTGACAGTAGGAGATGTGACACCTACCAATGGCTATAATCCTTATAACCCTATGGATGGCGGTTTTCAGGCTCCTTGGATCTCGGTACTCGGCTATCAGGCATATCTGGTAAATCCCATACAGAATGGTGATGTTACCGATTGGTATGGCCAGTGGTGGGATCCGCTATATGATAGTGCAGGCAACGAAGTAGAGCCGGGTACTTCCGGCACAGGGGAATTTGCCGTAACAGAATCAGGAGGTATTGACTCATTTAATATTGCTCTCGGTGGTAATTTCGGTAATGTACTCTATTGGGGTATGGATTTTGATATTACAAATCTCAACTATACCCGCAATACTTATTACGGTGAAAATTTGCAAAACGCCTATGTGCAGGGAAGTAACGGTATTGAACCCGTATCATCAAGATGGAATCTCAACAATTACTACCATGTAAACGGTCAGGGATTTGCATACAAATTGGGTCTGATATTCAAACCGATTCAGGAGTTAAGAATTGGTTTTGCATTCAGCACTCCAACTTTTTACTCATTGAGTCAGGAATATTTGGGAAGCGCTGCATATTCATATAATGGAGAAGCGGAACAAAACCAATATACCAATCAAAATCTGATTACAAACAATGGTATACCGGGACTTAATTATTTCCGATTCCGTTCGCCTTGGAAGATAAATGTTTCTGCAGCGGGAGTAATCGGGAGCAATTTCATTATCTCCGGTGAGTATGAGTGGGCTCAATACTCAAAGATGAAGTTTAACGATCCCACATCATATTATGAATGGTACACTCCGACAAATTATAATACTTTTGATGCGGATGGCACTAACAGCAATATAAATGACTACTATAAGAATACCAATACATTTAAGATTGGTGCTGAATATCGTGTCACTCCTCAATTCAGTGTCCGTGCTGGTTATGCCAATGTATCATCGCCGGTAAAGGATAATCTGAAGAATGGTGATGTTATGGTATCTACTCAAGAATTATTCCCTGCATATCTGCTTGATGAAACTACCAATTATATAACTGCAGGTATAGGTTATCGCGTAAAAGGTTTTTATGCCGATCTGGCCTACGTATATAAAAATCAGAAAGCGACATATCATGGCTTTACCGATGATCCGGCCAGCCTGATAAGCGGCCCGAAAGCAAGTGTGTCATTTAATTCAAATCAGGTAGTCCTCTCACTTGGCTATAAGTTCTAAAGCCCAAACAAACTTAAGATACTGACAAAAAACTCGTACTGCATTTGCGGTACGAGTTTTTTGTTTTAATTGTCGATTTTGTCAGATTTACCTTATATACTGACTCTTAACAGAGTGTTTTATCGATTTGCCAAGTGGGTGGTTAATTGTATCGGTTTGCCATTAAATCTAAAAGAATATAGAAACCGGGAATTATCCGGTGAGGATTTTAGTTGGAGTTCTCGTGCTATTTTATCAGGAGTAGCAGGATAATTGCGACATACGATATTAATCTTATTGCCCTTAAGTTCTTTTTTATTCTTCTTATCAATAATTGAATCAATTTTTGATACTCTCCCCGGGAAATCGCTATAATAATCAGACGATAGGAATAAATGTGTATTAGTATCCGCTTTCTGCAAATTTGGAAATTTAACACATATATAACCCCAGGCGCCGGTTTTCATAACTCCTGCATTTGGTTCATAGAGATACAACCCGTTACATATAGATGCCTCCTCAATCTTGTCACTGAAATAAGGTAAGTTATAATCAGTTGACTTCCATTCATTATAGGGAATATTAAAAGATTCTATCGTATCTCCGATATTTATAACCTTTATTTCCCTAAATTTATTTTCCTTGGATATTTCTACAAGAACTTCCTTGCATTCATTTTTTACACAGACTATGTGAATATTCCGAATATCATTAAATATAGCGCCAAGACGATGTAAATCAAGCATCGGTGAGTACTTGATCAGGATAGTATCGGCATACTTCTTAAGTAAATCAATATTTCCTACTATGTCCGGCAAACACTCTTCCGGATCATAAAGTCGATCGTTGGAATCCGATCTTCGGGCCGGATCCGCAAAAATCAGTCGGCCGGCAGATGTGCAAACCGACTCACCCGCATTACTTAAATTGTGTTCAGTTGGTAAAGCATAAATATACATTAAAGAGTCATCACATACCACTTTAGCATCTTTAAACGGAGTACGAGATAGATTATACTTAAGTATCGCCGCTTTAAGAGGATCCATATCGATTGCCGTACAATTAACCGGATTAAAATCACACATTGACATAATAGTCATAAAATCTATGCCAAGACCGGCCGTAATATCCATAAAACAGGTAAACGGAAAACCCGGGAGTGATTTAACTACCTCGGCATGATACCGAGACACAAGATAGTTTGACGATTGCTCGGCAGCAAGCATAGACGGAAACAGAAAAGAAAAATCATCTTTAAGGAAAGATTGCAACTTGCTACGATATTTTCTATATGCATCTAACTGTAATAAAGCGAACTCCAACATAGACCGATCATCGGTATCCTTGCATTTAGACGCGAGAGAAAAGCGCAATTTTGAAGTGTCGGTATTATAATTTTTATCAAAAAAATCTTTAGAGTAAGATTCTAAAAATTTATCAAGCAATCGTAATTCCATCAAATTCTTTTGACAATGAGAAATTAATATGAAAGAAGAGAAATTTAGTAAATAATGAAGCCTTAATACACAAAGGTACTAAAAAAATTAGATATTTATCCTTATAAATACGCGAAAAATAATTAATTTTGTAATTGAACCATAATAGGGTTTATCCAGAATTATCAAACATGAATATAAATATTAAAAGCCGAAATATTTCAGATATGAGAAGAGCATGCCGTAAAGCAGCAAAAATGCTGATTAATCATGCTACATCTCTCGCAATCGGTATATCGGTTGCATATTGCTGTATAGCATCAGTAAATGATGCTATGGCAAATTCAAAAAATAATAAAGATAAATTTACTGTCGTAATTGACCCCGGTCATGGAGGCAAGGATTTTGGCGCCATCGACAATAATGCCCGAGAAAAGGATATTAATCTGCAGGTAGCCCTTAAAGTAGGTGAACTGGTTAATAAAAAACTTAAGGATACCAAGGTAATATTCACTCGCGACAATGATACATTTCTCTCGCTTCAGGAGCGAGCCAACGTAGCCAATAATGCCAAAGCCGATTTCTTTATTTCGATCCATACCAACTCTGTAGATGCAAAAAATAAAAATCGAACCTCAGTGTGCGGAGCATCGGTGTATACTCAGGGTATACATAAAGATGATGCCAATATGGAAGTGGCACGCAGAGAAAATGCGGTAATTGAACTTGAAAATGGATACGAACAGAAATATTCAGGATTTGACCCCTCAAAAGATGAATCCTATATCATTTTTGAATTGGCTCAAAAAAATAACCTGAGCGAAAGTGCCAGATTTGCAAAAGACGTTCAAGATAATCTTGTCAAAATTGCGGGTCGCAGAGACAGGGGAGTGCATCAAGCAGGTTTCTGGGTACTTTGGGCCACCTCAATGCCGGCAGTTCTTATCGAACTCGACTTTATCTGTAATCCGGATTGTGCAAAATTCATGACATCAAAAGATGGAGTGGAGAAACTTGCAGACGCGATATTTCAGACTATTAAGACTTATGAAAAAAACTACCTGCAGAAACGCAAAATGTTGGCTGAAGGAACTGCCGTAAAAATCGGATCGCAGAGTAAAAAAGAGACAGACAAGAAAACAGATATTGCCCGTACAGAGGTTGGACCGGAAATTGAAAATACACCCCGCAATGAGATTTCCAATATTGAGAATGAGCAGACCGAGACTCTGCTGGTAGTAGCCTCGGCACCGGAATCTGACAATAGGGATCTTACTCACTCTAATCTGCAGGCCACAAAAAATCAGAAGGTGGCGCGTCACAGCGTAGACGGTCGTAGAAGACGTTCATCTTCAGCCCGAGAGGCTTCTAATGAGCGTAATCTGGCAATCTCAGGGATTGTAGTAAAAAGCGAATCGGTAGGCAACAAAGGATTGGCAAAAGCGGAAATAACAGAAAAAACTGTCAACAGCAATTCTAAAACTTCACCCGCTGTTACTGCTAAAAACAAGAGTAACAATAAGAAATTATCCAAATCCTCCGGAGGCGCGGTAGTTGCATCCAAGAATACTGCAACTGATAAAAAAGAATCTAAAAGGCCCCATACATCCGTTACTCCGGTCGGACATGCCGGCAAGCGCAAATCTATAAAATCTAAAACCACATAAAATTGTTATAGTGATAGAAATAGGTAAGTAATGATGATTTATGTAGAGATGAAACATAAATATTTTTGAGATAATTACCATTATTCAGAGGAGAGAGTAAAACACTATATCCGACCGATAATTGGAAATCAACCGAAAATATTAAGTTTAATTTTTACAAGATTTTATTTCGCTACTTACTTTCATAATATCGTTTAATTTTCATTACTTACGTATAATCCAATATGAAAAACAAGATTAGTAAAGAGTTTATAATCGGAATATCAGTAATCGTAACGATTTTAATACTAATTTTCGGCATAGACTACCTGAAAGGTATTAATCTTTTTACGCCTGCTAATTTCTATGAGGTATATTATGACAACGTCAGTGATTTGACTGTATCTTCGCCGGTAAGCGTGAACGGTTATAAAGTTGGTCAGGTCAGAGATATTGAAATCGATTACAATCGCCCCGGAAAAGTAAAGGTTACTCTTGCACTTGATAAAAAACTTCGATTGCCCCAGGGCACAGTAGCCGAAATGGGACAGACATTACTGAGCGGTGCCTTTATTAATCTTAAAATGGGGGAGGGTAAAGAATATCTTCCTGTTGGAAGCACAGTCCCCTCTATCTCAGATAATGACCTTATGAGTGCGGTTCAGAACGAACTGATGCCTAAAATTAATGGTATCCTTCCTAAAGTAGATTCACTCATACATAATCTTAATCAACTTGCTGCAAATCCCGCTCTTTCGACTTCAATCAGCCGTTTAGACGGTATTACTAATGATTTCTCATCGGTAGCACGAAGCCTTAACGGCACTATGGGAACCCTAAACGGTAAACTCCCTTTGATATTAAACAATGTCGGGAAAGCCACAGTATCTTTAGACACCATAACCGGTAATCTCTCCGAACTATCGGCCCAACTTAAGACATTGCCATTGCAACCCACAATGGAAAATATCGAGGTAATTACCAACAATCTCTCGGCATTTTCAGCGCAACTTAATGACAAAAACTCATCACTCGGCAAACTCACCAGCGACCCTGAGTTATATAATAGACTGAATACCGTAGCAGCCGACATAGATTCCTTAATAGTAGATATTAAAAAGAATCCAAAGAGATACATCAGCATCAAACTGCTCTAAATTTTAACCGCTATCCAAAAATTCTTAATCCGTATCGGAATTAGATTCCGATACGGATTACTATTATCTAAACCATATCGTCATCTGAGGTCAACAGGCTGGAGTGAACACGTCTCAGACGCACTCAGGAAAACATTAGCGTACCCGCTCCTCAAACACTACGCTCCTCAAACACTACGCTCCTTAAACCTACTGAGTGATACATTACCCGTTATACTCTAAACTAACCCATATTACTCCCGTATAAATAGCGGAATTAACAAGCAACTTCAAAAAAATCAATAAAACTAAAAAAAATATTTCAGTACCCCCAATAAAATAATCTATTAATTAGATACTTAAAGAAAAAAGGAAAACTGCAAATATTTTAGCACTTTTTTTTATTGATTTTTTAGTTTTATTTTGTACTCTGAAAGAGATACCCTCTTGCAAATAAAATAAAACTGCCCTCTTATCCTTGAGATTATGAACTACGAAGAATTAAAATCGAAATGGAACCAATGCCTTGCATTTATTCTCGATATTGTAGGAGAATCGAGATTTAATGCATGGTTTGCAAAATCTCATGCTATCAGCATTGATGAGCAGACCATTACAATAGGTGTGCCCTCTAATTACTTCGTAGAATTATATGACGAGCGATTCTTCAATCTCCTGCATGCCGCGCTGAAAAAGGTGTTTGGTCGACCGCTTCAGATATTTTATAAAGTATCTGTGCTTTCAGAAGTTGAGGACGCACAGGTAATTCTCGGTGAGTCGCGCCAAAGCAAGGTGCTTAAAAGCAAAGTCGACAACTCTACAGTTGTCAATGTTAATCCGGCTTTGCAGTCAGCACCCAAAAACGGGCAACGAGCCAACTCTCAACTTAATCCCGCTTATACATTCGAAAATTATTGCTCAGGTGATTCCAACCGTCTGGCATTAACGATAGCAGAGAATATCGCGGCACATCCGCGCAACAATGACTTCAACCCATTCTTCCTATACGGGGATGTTGGTATAGGCAAAACTCATCTTATTCAGGCTATAGGTATCAGAGTAAAAGAGCAGAATCCTCAGGCTAAAGTGTTTTTTACCACCGCAAGAGACTTCCAGCACTTTTATAGTCAGGCAGCAATATCTAAAACAGTACCGAAATTCATCAACTGGTTTATGGATCTCGATGTGCTGCTACTGGATGATCTGCAGGAACTGTCGGGTAAAGTTAAAACAAGTGAGACACTATTCCCGATATTCAACCATCTGCACCAAAATGGTAAGCAGTTGGTATTTACCTGCGATCGCCCCCCGATGGAACTTGACGGTCTTACCGACCGATTGATAGACAGATTCAAATGGGGTCTAACCGAGCGTTTGCCTAAACCGGATGCCGAACTCCGCAAGAAGATTCTTACCTTCAAGGCTCAAAAGAATGGTCTTGATTTCCCGCCCGAAGTTATAGACTTCATTGCGGCTAACGCTGTAAACTCTGTAAGAGAAATAGAAGGTGTCGTGATGGGTATACTCACCCGTTCCATTACTCTCAATGCGCCCATCACATTGGACCTGGCGCGAGATGTTATGAAAAACACCATCGCCATACCGGATAAGAAGAATATCAACTTTGAAATGATAGTAGAGTGTACAGCCGAATATTTCAATCTTAACCCGGATACTATTTTTTCTAAGAGCCGTCTGCGTGATATCAATGATGCTCGTCAGATCATCATGTATCTCAGCAGTAAGTTGACAGGACTCTCAAGTACAGTAATCGGTAGAAAATTAAATCGCCAGCACGGTACAGTGCTTCACGGTATTTCTGCGGTCAAAGAGAGAATACCGCTCGTAGACGAAGTTTCAAAAGCGGTAAGCGCGATTGAGGCAGAACTGGCGCGGTAATCGTATATATATATTGCATTAATTTCTTTAGTCTCCATAATAATCTCCGGACTGAGAGAACAATTATACCGATTCAATTGTATATACTAATATATTATTATAAATCTTAATTATTAAAAATCAAAATGAAGAAATTCGCTTTATTACTTGCTGTCGCTCTTCCGATGGCATTCGCTTCATGCGGTGATGACAATGATGCATCATTCACTCTCAGTCAATCTTCTGTAGAACTCAATTACAAGGGTAATACTACCCTCACTGCTTCTGAAAAGAATGTAACCTGGGGTTCAAGCGATGAATTCGTAGCAACAGTAAGCGATAACGGTAAAATCGAGGCTAAGCATGTAGGTACCGCTACAATCACTGCTACTAAAAACGGTGAGACCGCTACTTGTAAAGTGACTGTAGTACCCACCAACAACCAATTCGTAATGCCTTATATGACATGGAAGGCTTCTGCCGCACAGATCGAAAGCGCTTTCAATGGTTTCCAGAAGGGTTCAAATTCTACCGATAATGAATTAGTATACTACACTAATGCTGCAAACTATACTCTTCCCGGTTACCTCTATCGTCTGAATGCCACCGGTTACACCGGTCTTTATCAATCTCAACTTCTTGTAGAAACTACTGACCAAGTATCGGTTTACAACTGGATGGAACAGTATTACAACGAAGTTAGCACTGATGACGATGAAGACTTTATCTATGCTGACAATAGCGGTAAGGAAGTTGCTGCTCTCGGTGCTATAATTGATGATGATACTTACGAGACACTTGGTTGGGCCGCTATCTGGACTGCTCCCGATTATACCGGCCCTCGCGGTGTAAGCATGATCAAGGAAGCAAAGGCTGCCGCTCTTAAAGTTCTCAAGAAATAATAGAACCTCGTAAAAAGTATGTTGTGAAAATTTACATTATATGTAAGTGGATGTAGATTTCCTTTCTAAGTAAAAGAACAAAATATACTTTGAATATAGGTAATACGATTATACATTTATAAAAATATTTAATTATGAAAAAGTCATTAATGTTTATGTCAGCGGCTGCTCTTATGACTCTCGCTGCATGCAGTGGTAATAAGGCTGCCGATCAGGATTCTGAAACAATTGTTGTATCAGAAGACTCTGTATCAGTTGCTCTTGATTCAATCGGTGACTCAGTAGATACTATTGTTAGTGCTACTACAGAAACAGTTGAGGCTGAAGTTGCAACTGCCGCTACCGAGACTAAGACTGCAGTAAAGAATAGTGCATCTAAGGCTTCTACCGCTGTATCTACTGCTAAAGATAAAGCAACCGAAAAGGCTGAAGAGGTAAAGAACAGCGCTGAGCAGAAAGCAAATGCGCTTGTAGACGCTGCGGCTAAAAAAGGTGATGAAGTAGCAAAATCAGCAGCAGACCGCGCTAAAGAAGCCAAAAAGAATGCTAAAGATGCACTCAAAAAAGCAGCCGAAGAAGCAGCAAAATAATATCCGTAATTATGGATCCGTCCATAATTCCCGCATATATCTCAATTAAAATAAGAAGCGACCTCATGCAGGCCGCTTCTTTATTTTACATCTGTACTCTATACAGTGTATACTCATGTTTATTCAAAACCATCACGCAAAGCAGGACTATCTTTTCAGAGAGATGAGTCGTTTACTCTCTTCCGGATATTACTTGCGGTAGATTGCTTCAAGATATAGGGGAAGCAAAGGTATATGATCCGAAAGGGGGAGAGAAGTGGTCCATAAAGCAAGGAGGCGATCTCGCAATTGACTGCGCTTTATATCCGCATTCTTGAGTAGAAGAGTTTGAGAAAAAAGATTTATAGCAGATGCGACATCACCTTTGGCTAACTCTACGCTTCCGGCAATAAGAAGGTATTCTGACATCTTTTCTTCCTTCTCGGCTGACTCTGAAGATGCATCAATATCAGAAGAAAGTGATGAGGCTGCCAGATAAAGCGAAATCTCACTTAATCCGGATGAAACAGACTCTTCTGTCTTATCAAAATCTCCATTAGCCAAACTTCTCTTGGCTCTGAATAGTAGTATATCCTCATCATCAGGGGCTAAGTAATAAGCACGGCTAATCAACTTATCAGACTCAAACATATCCTCTCCGACCAGAAATCTATCATATTTAGAATTATCCAACTTAAGGCCAATCAATTCTTTAAGATAAATAATATCATCGGGCGACTGATTATTTAGAATTGTAAGAGCATAGTTTAAATTCTTTAAATCACCCACTTCCTTGGCAGCCAGGCGTATCTTCTTTAATAACCAAATGTCATGATTATTTTCAAGAGAATAATCAGTATAATATTTAAGGGCATTCGGATAGTCTTTAAGTTTCTCGTAAGCAAAACCTATCTTCTGACAAAAGAGATACCTCTCTAAAGGAGAGATTTCAGACAATGATTTGAAAACAGAGATCGCATCACTATAAAAACCTTGACGGAAATAATACTCTCCAATTTCTGAAAGCGTATCCTCATCTGCAATAATATTACCTATAAAAGGTAATTCCTCTATATTTATAGGTGCCGCAAACGGATTATTAAATTCACTCCTTAACCGGAAGAAATTATAGAATCTAAAGAGTATACGAGTATAATTAGCCACTTCTATCTCGAAATCAGAATTCTGATCTAAAATTTCACGGCTCTTCAACTCTTCTTTAAGTTGTTCGGCCTGAGCATCCATACCTTGTGCCATCATATCGCGTGCCGCTTGAGGAAGACGAGCCAGATTTAATGCCATTGCATACTTATCGACATCACACATGCCTGCATTTTTAGGAAGAGCCTCCCATGCAGAGATGACACCGTCTGACGCTCCAAGTCGCTTAGCCTCCCAAGAGGTAAATGTACGGAACCATACATCTATATCATTAAAGAAATAGAAATTATTAACGAGTTTGGAAAACATTGAGAGCATAACATCTCCGCCATCACTCTGCAAATCCGAGAGTTTGCGAAGTTTCTTGCCCATCTTACCATTTACTAACTTCTCCCACTCAGGATTCATTTCTAACGAATCCAAGTCAATCTCGCCATTATTATTTTTGAGTTTTTCAACCATCTCAGGACCCATCTTCATAATATCCGGTAAGATTTCACTCTCAATGCGATGCATAAGATTTATACCACCGCGCGCTTTAACAAGTGAATAAATTACATCCTTTATTTTAATCATGAAATCGGGAGAATCAACATAAATATCAAATCGCGAAATTATCTGCGGGTCATTGGCAACCCTTTTCGGATACCTTGATAATATAAGTAAGACACCGGTCAAAAGCCGTGCCTGTAGCGAATCACTCAGATCCTTTCCAAGTAAATCAAGAAGTATTATAAATTTCTCACGGTCATATATTGTAAGAAGATTAAGAGTGAGTGCACTAATAATCAAAGCGGCCAACTCCTGATCAGTATCCCGGCCTGCGGCAACACTACTTATAGATTTCAACTCTTCCGAATAACCGATAGGGAGGGTCCACACAATTGAGAAAATATCCTTTAGAGCCTGATCTTTTTCTTCATAGCATTTCTTGATAAGAACTTCATCATCGGTAAACAACTCTTCAGAAGAAGCAGATATAAAACGCCCGAAAGCCTCTGAGAAATTTCTTTTCGTGAAATCATTGTTGCGCAGGTGAGTATAAAAGAGGAGAGGGGAATCCTTCATCTCCTGCTCCACTTCTATAGAGCGCACTATAGAATATAATTTTTCGCGTATATCGGCATACATGCGTATACGATCCGGATCCGGTTTGCCATCCGCAAGATACTTCAGAAGAAAAGTATAAGTGCTGTCTATGCTGTTAATATTATCCAATGCTCGGGTATTTCTGTCTGCAATAAGTCGTTTACGTATGTATGTTATTGCATCAGACAGTCTATCTGCATTAAGCAGTGTCAGGGCATTCTTTACAAATGGTGTCATAATTAAATTTTTAATAAACCTATCCTATCCGTATAAATTAATAACAAAAACACTTTTTAATAAACTTATCCTATCCATATAAATAAATAACAAAAACCACGCCAAAACTATTTCGACCTCACCTCAAAAGAAATGTTGCACGTACATAAACAATTTCGTTGAGATGATATAAGGCAGCCAAATAAATATTCGCTGCTACTACTCCTAAATGTGATTAAAACCGTTGAGAAAATATGGTTAAATCGGAAATAATTGTTAAATTTGCAATAACATAAACATTGAAAACTTACTTAAAATAATAAATAATTATGGTAATACAGCGTTGGCAATCGGTATTGCTTCTAATCGCCGTGGTATTGATGGGTTGTTTTACATTCCTATCACTCGGTCAGTTGCAGACTACCGATTTCAGTTTCAACTTTACTACATGTGGACTTTACCCCGAAGGGGAATCGACAGGTATTACCGCAACACCGATTAACACATGGTATTTCTTTGCGGTATCCATCTTGTCAGCGATTATACCCTTTATTGCAATCTTCAGTTTTAAAAACATGCGTCTTCAGAAAAGACTATGTATGCTTACTCTCATACTACTCGTATGTGTAATTGCAATCGGAGCACTGATCGGTTATCAGACATTTGATGGCAGCAGCATACAATGGTCATCATGGGTATGTGCACCTTTTATCTCAATGGTATCGATATGCATGGCGTATAACCGAATCAACAGTGATTACCGCCTGCTGCGAGACTCAGAGCGCATAAGATAACGATATTCGATTGCGACCAATCCCGCTTAATCTCTCAAAATAAAGATTATCAAGCAAAATCAAGATAAATCAGGCTAAATCAAGATTTATCCGTAAAAAATAATTTAAGTTTCATTACTTAATAATTAAACCGCAAATAGAAATACTACACCAAATATGGCAAAAGAACTTAAGAATTTTACCAAACGTTCAGACAACTACT
Source organism: uncultured Porphyromonadaceae bacterium (assembly GCA_947175665.1). Taxonomy (GTDB): domain Bacteria; phylum Bacteroidota; class Bacteroidia; order Bacteroidales; family Muribaculaceae; genus Lepagella. The sequence goes on along the minus strand of CAMWNR010000031.1, from coordinate 6,495 downwards.
CTCAATGGTATAATGAACTGGTAGTAAAGGCCGACCTGGCGGAGCAGTCTGCCGTAAGAGGTTGTATGGTTATCAAGCCATACGGCTATGCTATATGGGAGAAAATGCAGCAGACTCTCGACAAAATGTTTAAGGAAACCGGAGTACAGAATGCATATTTTCCTCTCCTGATTCCCAAATCATTTCTTTGTCGCGAGGCTGAACATGTAGAAGGGTTCGCTAAGGAATGTGCAGTCGTTACCCACTATCGTCTCAAAAATGATCCGGACGGAAACGGAGTAGTAGTGGATCCGGACGCAAGACTTGAAGAAGAACTGATAGTTCGCCCCACATCCGAAACCATAATCTGGGGTACTTACAAAAACTGGATTCACTCTTGGAGAGATCTTCCGCTTCTTGTAAATCAGTGGGCTAATGTAATGCGATGGGAGATGCGTACAAGAATGTTCCTGCGCACCGCAGAATTTTTGTGGCAGGAAGGTCATTGCGCTCATGCTACAGCCGAAGAATCTGAGAAACGTACTATACAGATGATAAATCTGTATGCAGAATTTGCAGAGAAGTATATGGCAATGCCTGTGATACAAGGTGTAAAAAGTGAGACCGAAAGATTTGCCGGTGCGATCAACACCTATACTATCGAGGCAATGATGCAGGATGGTAAGGCGCTCCAAAGCGGTACCTCTCACAATCTGGGTCAGAATTTTGCCAAGGCTTTTGACGTAACCTTTGTCAACAAAGAGAATAAACCTGAATATGTATGGGCCAACTCATGGGGTGTTTCTACCCGATTGATGGGTGCGTTGATAATGACTCACTCAGATGATAATGGTCTTGTTCTTCCTCCCCATCTTGCACCTATTCAGGTTGTAATCGTACCTATATACAAGGATGAGGCGGGCAGAGAAGAGATAACCAAGAAGGTTTTACCGCTGGTTGATGAATTGCGCGGTATGGGTATTAGTGTCAAGTATGATGATGCCGACAACAAGCGCCCCGGCTTCAAGTTTGCAGACTATGAGGTAAAAGGTGTTCCCGTACGTCTGGCAATCGGTCAACGTGACCTTGAGAATGGCACAGTCGAACTAATGCGACGCGATACTCTTGAAAAAGAGACAGTTCAATTCGAAGGTATAGCCGGTCACATCCGCACACTGCTTGAAGATATTCAAGACAACCTGTTTAAGAAAGCGCTTGACTATCGCAACAAGATGACATATACAGTAGATACTTACGAAGAATTTAAAGAGCAGATCGAGAAAGGCGGATTTATCCTTGCACACTGGGACGGCACTCCTGAAACAGAGGAGAAAATCAAAGCCGAAACCAAGGCTACAATCCGCTGTATACCTCTTGACGGAGATACTACACCCGGTAAATGTATGGTCACAGGGAAGCCTTCGGCAAGAAGAGTGATATTCGCCCGTTCTTACTAAGAAACTGTATAAATTTGTATCGTAAGTAAGAAAATCACATTTTATGATTATCTATACTTGCTGAAATCTAAATCCATGAAAACACTACATAAACTGTTAATATCATCGGCTATGGTCTCATCGACCATAGCCGTTTATGCTTCTACACAAGCATCTAATTTAACTATCGATGACTATTGTGACGTTAAGATAGCCGCTCCGGCCGGGGTAAAAGAAATGACACCCATGTCCGACGGAGTCTCATACGCATGCATATCTGACGATGAGAAATCAATAGAAGTATTTTCTTATAAAACCGGTAAGAAAATATCAACACTATTTCATATAGATGAAATCAAAGGAGCGCTGAAAATCAATAACTTCGATGGTTTTACTCTCAGTGCCAACGGTAAGAAAATATTGTTGTGGAACGAATCTGAAAAGATCTATCGAAATACTTTCAGGGCTCAGTATTATGTCTATGATATAATGAGGGGCACCCTCAAGCAGGTTTCTGATAAGGGTAGCCAACAGGGCGCTGTAATGAGCCACGATGGCAGAATGGTAGCCTACCAGCGGGATAATAACATTTATATCTCCAACCTCGATTACGAAACCGACAAACCAATAACTACCGATGGTGAAAAAAACAAAATAATCAACGGCACGCCAGACTGGGGATATGAAGAGGAATTTGGTATCACCAATACCATCCGTTGGAGTGCAGATGACTTAACTCTGGCCTTCATACGCTTTGATGAGAGTAATGTTCCGGCTTACACATTCGATAATTATAGATCTTACTGTGATTCCGAACCCGATAAGGATTTATATCCGGCAAGATATACTTATAAATACCCGTTGGCCGGATACCCGAATTCCATAGTCTCGGTGTTGGCTTACAATCTTGATACTCAGTCTACCAAAAAGATGGATCTGCCGATAGGGGAGACCGATTATGTTCCATCGCTCGAATTTGACGGATCAGGAAAAAATCTGATGGCAATGGTAGTAAATCGAGATCAGAATTTCCTTACACTCTACAGAGTGAATACCGGCAGCACTGTGGCTCATAAAGTCCTTACGCAGAGCAGTTCAAAAGGGTGGCTTGCACCCACTACATACCAGATGGCAGATTATGGTCAGGATACGTTTATAATAGGAAGTTCAGAGTCAGGATACACCCACTTATACCTGTATAATTACTCAGGAACTCTCCTGCGCCAACTTACCAAAGGTGACTTTAATGTAACAGCCTATTACGGCCATGATGTAAAGAAAGGTTTGTATTATATACAGACCACCTCTCTTGGAGCAATAAACCGTTCTATTGCTTCGGTTGACACTAAAGGTAATCTGAAACTTCTCCATAATGAGGCTGGCACAGAAAATGCATGGTTCAGTGGAGATATGAGTTACTACCTGCGTAGTTTCAGCAATTCGACTACCCCTACACAATACGGCATTTACACTTCCGGAGGCAAACTTGTGCAAATGGTTGAAGAAAACGCTGCATACGCTGCAAAATACGCAAATGCTCCTAAAATGGAGTTTCTTAAAGTAAAAAATGCTGTAGGCGAGGAGATGAATGCGTATATGATCAAGCCTTCTGATTTTGATCCAAACAAAAAATATCCGCTCATGATGTATCAATACAATGGACCTGACTCCCAGGAGGTATTGAACAAATGGAAAATGGAAGGAATATTTTATATCGCATCGCAGGGTTATATCGTTGCGGCAGTAGACGGAAGAGGTACGGGAAATCGTTCAAGAGACTGGGCATACTCGGTATATTGCCAATTAGGCAAATATGAGACAGCAGACCAGTTGGCAGGAGCCGCATACTTCTCATCACTCCCTTATATTGACAGCAATCGTACATCATGTTTTGGTTGGAGTTACGGCGGTTATATGACACTTATGGAACTCTCGGACCCGGCATGCAAGTTTAAATGTGGCATAGCGATGGCACCGGTGACAGACTGGAGATATTATGACTCCATATATACTGAGCGGTATATGCTTACACCTCAGCAGAATGAAGAGGGATACAACTCCTCATCACCTTTAAATCGCACTCAGAACATGAACAAATCATTATTGATCATGTCAGGTACAAGCGATGACAACGTACACTACTATAATACGTTAAAATACACCTCCAAACTAAATTACGAAGGTAGACTCTTTGACATGATGAGTTATACCGGTTTTGAGCACTCACTTAGAATGTGCAACGCCAGAGCGCGACTCTTTGACAAAGTGGTAGACTACCTCAATAAAAATCTGAAATAACAACCAAACAATAAATAATACACATCTAATCTTGCGGGTGTGACGTATGTGATATACTACGTCACACCTTTATTTGTGGGTTAGGGTCAAAAAGTTTAGTGTTGGGTCTGCTTTGATGTTTCATCCTATAGTAATTAAGAGAGTTAAAGCAGGATAATTTTTAACAAATAAAATTTTATTATTCACTGATAATTGATTAATTTTGTAAATAACGGAGGAATATACTTCTAAAACTCCTTCCAATTTCTGCAAGTGAGATGATAACAACCTCATTTGCAGATATAAAACGCATAATTATTGCATATATTAAAATGGAAGATTTACGCAAGGTCAATAGTCTGCAACTATATCAGTTCTGGCAAAGCCTCTCAATAGGCCTGCTGACTATCATCGCGCTTATGGCGTTTTCACGGATTTTGCATTTTTATGCAGCGCCTATTGTCGCATTTTTGGCCGCAGCATTTCTATATACTTTATTATTCCGTAATCGTACCGGCAGTCAGGCATCTTGCCAGATCATCACATATTCACTTCTTTACTGTGTGGTCAATTATGCGGTGGTGACGATTCTGCTTAATATTTTGTTTATCTGGAATTTGATTGAAGTACCCAAAGAGTTTCTTTTTATTGATGATCCCTTTATACCGTCGCTTCTGCTAAATCCGATATGTGCTCTAACCCTCTGGATAATCTACTTCAGAAGAAACAAAATAGCATTCTGCAAACAGTGTAAACTACGTTTAGGTGGTATATATGAGAATGGCAAAAGCGGATATATATTTAAATATGAGTCCGGTTATCAGTTAAAGAACCTCGCCATTCTATTTACCGTACTTAGTTTGATTATATGGAGTTATTACCAATTTGTATATATCAAACTGGCTCTTAATGCCCGAGACTGGTACGTATTTACATGGCTTAATATCATCGCGTATATAGGCGACGAGATATATTTTATATATCGCTATTATAATTTATATCTTGATCTGAAGGAGAATGATGAGATTATTTCTGAAGAAGAACTTCAGGATATGACAGCCAAGACTTATCTCAGGTATTATGTAATTTGCGACAACAAGATATTTCTTGATACCCATACTATCACGCCTAACGAAGAATATAAGGAAGTAATTGATACTCCATTTATCACCCGTAGAGCGGTAAACGGTATCCCGTTGCCCGAAGTCAGAACCATTATTCAGCGTCTGACAGGAATAAAGGATGGTGAATTGAGATTCTTTTTCGGCCGCAAAAGTGCGGAATTAAAAAATCATTCGTTGCTGAGATACTTTTACTTTCTCGATGGCAAACCTGAAGATTATCCCGATATGCCACTTGAGGGTGAATGGATCGACTTCGACACTGTAAAGAGATTGTATACCCGCACTCCCGGCAGATTCTCCTCAAGATGTTTATCAGATCTATCGCGGCTTGCCACTATTATTCTCACAGAAAAAATCTTTACTGAAGATGGCAAACGCAAAACTAAAATCAAGAGTTACTCTCCCACATTTGATCTGCACGATGTGAGAAAGTCACAACTGGATTTTCAGGATGACAAGTGGATAAAAGTGGCTATGTTTAATTCGGATACCAGATTCTTTAGAATTAAGAAATTATTCAAGACCAAACCACGTGTAAGATAATTAAGAAATAAATTCATAATTCAGAATGATGAAATATGAGTCAATAGCAATAACAGGACCGACCGCTTCCGGTAAAACCGGTAAAGCGGTCGCTCTTGCTAAATACCTGAACGGTGAGATATTGAGTGCTGACTCCCGACAGGTTTATAAAGGGATGGATCTCGGTACGGGTAAAGATCTCGAAGAGTATGAAGATGTACCCTATCATCTGATAGATATAGTCCCGGCCGGTTCGAAATATAATCTGCATAGATTTAACAAGGATTTTTATTCAGCATACAATACTATCCTCACCCACAAGAGGCTTCCGATTATATGCGGCGGCACAGGAATGTATCTGGAGAATATTCTGTGCGGATTACACCTCCCCGAGGTACCTGAAAATTTAGAGTTGCGCCAAGAATTGGAAGGGAAGTCTTTAGATGAACTGACAGAGATGCTGTCAACTATGAAGACTCTTCACAACCGAACCGATATTGACACCTGCAAACGGGCAATAAGAGCCATAGAAATCGCGCGATATTACAGTGAACATCCTGAAGAAGCGATGCGTGCCGAACGCACCGAAGCGACGCCGTTAAATACATTGATTATCGCTATAGACATACCTCGCGAAGAAAGAAGAAACCGCATCTCTCAACGACTCCAAAAACGTCTGGACAGCGGAATGGTAGATGAGATAAGAGGATTGATAAAAGATGGTGTAGATCCTCAAGACCTCATTTATTACGGACTTGAATATAAATTCATAACACTTTATGTTATAGGTCAGATCTCGTATGAAGAGATGTATTCCGGTCTTGAGACTGCTATTCACCAATTTGCCAAGCGTCAGATGACATGGTTTCGCGGTATGGAACGACGTGGATTTAAACTACACTGGATACCTTACGATACCCCGGATAATATTTTTATCGAAAAAGTTCTGGCACTCTATAATCAGCCGGATTAACAATATTAAATTTGTAAGTTTTCGCGGCGGTTAAGATAAAAATTTCCCGATTTCAGACGTACCGCTATCGCGGCACGAAAATATAAGGTACATTCACGGGTACACGCACCAGCAAAAATCAAAGATTTCTGCTGATACGTGCCTATGCTGAATGCCTGCTCTGCAGGCATGCTTTCCGAGTTAT
>CAMWNR010000030.1 GCA_947175665.1 uncultured Porphyromonadaceae bacterium | reverse complement strand
CCTTGATTGATACGTGCCTATGCTGAATGCCTGCTCTGCAGGCTTGCTTTCGCCCCATTATACACGTTTCTTGCTCTGCGCGTTTGTTTTCCGAGTGATTCCGTCAGCGCAAGCGAAGCAAGCGCCAACGCAGCCATCTGTGACAAACCTAAATACAACAAAAAAATTCCGTGAAATTCCGTAAATTCCGCGCAAAACATTAATGCCCCAAGGCATTAATGAAAAAGTTCCGTACCCCAAATATTCCAAAAGTTCCAATTATAAAATCCCATTACAGACATTTATAAAAGACCTTATTCAAGGCAAATATTCACAAAATAAGGAATACCCAATGTATAAATTTTATTGAGTTTTATCATATCTCTGTATACCAATAAATTAAGGTTAAAAAACTGAACTTTTCAATTACTTTTCTGAACTTTTTTAAGGTAATTTTGAACTAAAACTGAACTCTAAAAATTGGATTATTCAATTATCAAATATATATTTGCACCAGTCAAATAACTAATTGTAATTTTATGAAAAATAAACAATTCCTATTTGAAGTTTTAACATTGGTAATATTTGCAACAATATTACCTGGTATTCCATCTTATGGTGAAAATACGAAAATTGTAAACTTTTATCAAAGAGCCATAGAAAAGCCAATTGACCCTAATCTCCCCATAGGTGACAGAGATGAATCTGGGTATATAAGATGTGTTTTATATCAGGAATCTCGCAGATGTGAATTTAATTTTAATATTGAGAACATACAAACATACGAAATTTATAATACATCTGGGCTATTGGGTATCTATGACAACGAAGCAAATTTCGTAAATGATGTTTTCCGATTCAAAGGAATTCTAATCTTATCATTATATACTAAAAATTCTCAATTTTCGGGACGTGTATATAATTAATTTCATTTAAGATTCATAGCCAAATATTATATGAAATAATCATTATTAATTTAAAATCTTATAGCATGAAAAAATTATGTTTTATTTTAGGTATTGGAGTCATCATCTGTACATTAGGGCTATTATTTACTTCCTGTGATTCTGAACAGATTAGTTCTCTTGAAAATTCAACACCTCTTGTATCACAAGAAGACTCTTCTCATGAATATACTCCCGAGCAAGTAACCCTATTAAATCAATTAAAAGAAATCAACAATAAATTTGCCAGTGATTCAACTGAGACAACAACTCTAGCAGAAACGAGAACTTCTCAATATCTTAAGGTTGTTGCAACTGCAGATGCAAGAGGATTTAAACAAGGCTGGGAATTTGGAAGAAAAAATGGCAAAGGATTCTTTTCAAGATTATTCAACGGAATGATTGCTGCTACTATTACAAGTTTTATCTATTCTGCATCCGCGGCTATTACATACCCGCTATGTGGGCAAATATATTCAAGAACACCGGATGTTAACACAACCGTCACTTTAACTGCAAAAATATTAGGGTCAGAAGAAGGTCAACAAAAAATTGAAGAGTATCGAGATTTGTTTGGCGACATAATAGAGGATGGAACAGAAGAAGAATTTATCGGTGCTGCGTGCCATAACATTTTATTAGAAGAATATGTTGAAGGGCAAATTTATCCGGCTTATTGGAAAGAACAAGTATTTTCTGAAAATGAACTTTCTTATTATAGTTCTCCTCAGTATGCAAAATATCATTCTTCTATACCCTCTATTGTAAATGGTAGTACTAACTTTTACCGAACATTTATTATTACATCAGATACATTTGAGAATGAGGTGTTTAATCAATATATTAATGGATTGAATAATATCGCTGCATCAACTGATGAAACTCTTAAATTAAAAACTAAAGAACTTTGTAAAGAATATATCTCTACAGTTAACTCTTCAAATGCTCTTGAAGAAGATTCTAAATATTGTATTAATGGTAGTCTGTACATACTACCGTTGAGTGTAAATCATTGGGTAGAACGTAGCAAAAATTATTAATATGGGAAAGAATGTTTTTAAAATCTTTACATTGGCTTTTGGTCTTTGTGGAGCGAGCAGTCTGATGGGTCAGGATTATAACGGGCGGGCGGTTTATGATTTGTCTGGGCCAGTTAAGGAGTGTCAGGTATCACCGGGGACTGCATTTGGTGCTGACAAAATTAGTTTTATGCCTGATGGCCGGATCAATAATTGTACCTTGACTTTTGATTGGGATGGCAGGGCTATCGGCTCAAACCTGAATCTGTATAAGAATAGTCGCATTGTCAATCTTGAATACGATGACCTCGGGCATTTAACCCATGTATATTCAGAAGCATCATACGGTGTCGCACCGGGTAATTTTGAGGCTGACCTGACTTATTGCGATAATGCCGTTTGCCAAATGGTGATTAAAGAGATTAAGGGTAAAGCACCTCGCAAATTCATATATTCTTATTCTGCTCCCGTAGTTGATGATAAGGGTAATTGGATCGAACGCACCGTAGACTATAAAGTCATGGATATCGCAAGCCATAAGGTGCTTGAAGATAAAAAATATACAGAAATCAGAAAAATCGAGTATTATGAGTAAAATCAATATCCAACGGGGCTTGCTCAGCCTTGTCACACTATTTATTGCGTTGGCAATCAGCACATCTTCGGCCGAAATCCGAAATTATCACGCAAGTGCTCTGTATGAGGCAAAAGGTAATGTCAAGAGTATCAAATATGACAAGAACAATCAATTTATAAAGAAAAAGGTTGTTTTTACTCCTGACGGTAGATTAAAGAATCGACTTATGTCATATAATTCGGCTGGTCTCCCGATTGGCTACGGGTCAAACATGGGGGATGTTTACTCATACCTCAATGTCGGCTATGATAAGGATGGCTCCGTATCAAAGATTAAATGGGACAATAAAAATAAAAACAGATCGGTTGCGCTTATCTCTCCTGCATACACAGATGGCGTATTGAAATCTGCCTTGATCACCTTAACAGTCGACAGCGGCGCGCCTCAAAATATAGAATATCAGTTCTCGGATTATATATACGACAATTCGGGCAATTGGATTTCGCGCAAGGTTACCCGCACTGCGACACCGGGAGGTTCCGGACAGCCGGAAATATACACTGAAACCAGAAAGATTCAATATTATTAACTCAAAATTATTAACTCAAATTTCGCAAGGGCTTACGAACTTAAAAAATTTGAATTTGTAAAACTTAAGTCACTGATACATAACACGAGATTGTGAATACCTATCCCATAGGATAAGTTGAAATATGGATAGGGCTATGCAGACACCTCTCTAACAAAGATGTCAGCATAGCCCGTTTTCTTAAAGCACTCACACATAATATCAGTCAACATCCTTGCTAACCGGGATCATACCAAGTATGAATTTAAAATATAAGATAGGAAAGAAATTAAAAATTTCTTATATTTGCAGTTATTAATAAATAAGACTGATGAAGCAGATCAAATACCCTTTAGGAATACAGACTTTCGCCAAAATGATCGAAGGCAATTATCTATACGTGGATAAGACCGATCTTGTATACGATGTCGCTAATAGGTATACCTACGTATTTCTTAGCCGCCCGCGACGGTTCGGAAAGAGCCTGCTCACCTCTACCTTTGAGGCGTATTTCAGTGGTAAAAAGGAGTTATTCAAGGGGCTTGCTTTGGAAAACCTTGAAAAGGATTGGCATCACTACCCTGTCTTTAGGTTTGACTTAAGCGGTAATACTTTTAATGACCCCGAACGCCTGATAGAACACATACGGAGTTATCTGGACGAATTTGAAGAAACTTATTCTATTCATACAAAAGGAGATATATCTGTTAGATTCAGAGAACTGATCAGAGACGTATCCAGAAAATTAAACAGCAAGGTTGTAATTCTAATCGATGAGTATGATAAACCGCTACTGGATTCACTACATCTATCAGATGTACATGAAAACCTGAAAGATGAACTTCGCGGATTCTACTCGGTCATCAAGGCTTCGGACCAATATATCAGATTTGCCATGATGACCGGCATAACAAAGTTTGGAAATGTATCCGTATTCAGCGGCATGAATAACCTGAAAGATATATCCCTTGTGCCGCGTTACAACACGATATGCGGCATATCGGAATCCGAATTTCACCGCGATTTCCATTCATCGGTCTTATCTTATTCAGAAGAACATGCTATCCCGGAAGAGACAACATGGAAGGAATTCCGGGAGATGTATGACGGATATCGCTTCGCATCTCAGGGGGAGGGTATCTACAATCCATACAGTGTCATCAACGCATTTGATGAGAATGAACTTAGACCCCAACCCACAAGAAATGTTAATGACAGGGACGCAGAGATGCTCCAGATTTAGCCTTGCAGTGTGAAGGAGTTTAGCGGGCTAAACGACTGAACCAAAAGGCTGAAGGTGGGGTATCTCTGCGAGACGGAAGTAACTTTCCTTTTTGAGTCAGTATCCCTATAACCACATCTTTTAACATACCTACCCTGGAATTTAAAATTCCATCAGGATAAATTACCCTTGTCCGGCATCTTTTCGGTGAATTTTGCCAATTTCTCCGGTCACAATGCTCGCATTGCTCCCTCTGAGATTGACAAAATTCCCTCGAAAATATGCCGCCCTGACATTAACATTTCTTGTGGGTTGGGGTCTTAAAAACTTCTGGTTTGACACCGGAACCTCTTCCTTTCTTGTCAACATAATCGAAACTAATTCTTACCGCCTTGACAGTCTGGAAAGTCAGAAAAGGAGAGAGTCGCAACTTAACGATATTACAGATGCCGGTGATACCGTTATTCCACTCCTATTCCAATCGGGGTACCTGACTATCAAAGATTACGACAAAACCACTCTTGAATATACCCTTGGATTTCCAAACAAGGAGGTAAGACGTTCATTCTGGGATTCTTTAGCCGGTCACTTTTTCAAAGGGATAGATGGGAATCCGGCCTTTAGCCTGAAATCATGTATAAAGTATGTTAATGAAGGACAACCCGATGACTTCATGCGGAGTATGAGGTGTTTGTTTGCCGACACCCATTCAGAGGCGGCAAAGAATAAGGAGATACATTTCCAGAACATGATGGCTATTGTTGCCAAAATGATGGGGTTCTCTGTCAGAACCGAAGTTCACTCGGCAAGAGGTCGCTGCGACATGCAGATACTAACTTCCGACTACGTTTATATTTTCGAATTCAAGATTAACAGCACCGCATCCAAAGCGATGGAGCAGATTCTTGAAAAGGATTATGCCATTCCGTTTGAGAATGACCCGAGGAGGGTGTTTCTCATTGGCGCTAATTTCTCGACTGATAAACGTACTCTCGATGACTGGATTATCAAAAAGATATAGCCGTTACTTTGCATAGTACAGCCTGTATTTTCCCTAACTACAATCTCTTTTTCTGCCAATTTCATCTGTTATTTGGTAGTTACACAAATTATTTATACCTTTACCTCAAATTTTATTTTTATTATATCGGCTTTTTAAAAGGGGAGCACTCACACTCCCTAATGCTTAACTATAAATTCTTAATTTTAAATTCTAACTTTTCAACCATGAATCGCTTAAAAAGATTCTTCGCGGGTATGCTCCTCGCAGCAACCGCATGGTCAGGAAGCCACGCGGCTACTTTTGTAGGTGACCGCTCTGACTTCCGCGATGAGACCATCTATTTCGCGATGACCACCCGCTTCTATGACGGTGACCCGTCAAACAATGTATGCGGCTGGGATCATCAGAGTGTACAGATCGCCCATAAGGACCCCGACTGGCGTGGAGACTTCAAGGGGCTTATCGACAAACTTGATTATATCAAGGCGCTCGGCTTTACCGCTATCTGGATTACCCCTATCGTGCAGAATGCATCAGGCACCGACTTCCACGGCTATCACGCTATGGATTTCTCAAAAGTAGATCTCCGCTACGAGTCTCGCAAGGAGTGGGGCGCATCGGAAGACGTTACTTTCCAGAGCCTTATCGATGCCGCTCACGCCAAGGGTATGAAAATCATCCTTGATATCGTGCTTAACCATACCGGTAACTTCGGTGAGTCTAAACTCAATCCCCTCTTCACACGCTCTGAAGACATCCGTAATCAGGCCGACGTTACCGCGTCTATGAATCCTAATTACGACCGTCTCCCGGCCAACTACAATGACCTCGACGGCGAAGGACAGTATGCCGCTCGATTCAAATATTTTAAAAATCCTCAGTTTGATACCCACAACTATTACCACCATTATGGCACAGGCTGGAACTGGGACCTTCCCAACCGCTGGTGGGGTCAGATTGCAGGTGACTGCGTAGACCTTAACACCGAGAACGCTGCAGTCAGCGACTACCTCGTAGAGTGCTACGGCAAGTTTATCGAGATGGGTGTAGATGGTTTCCGTATCGATACCACAGGTCATATCTCCCGTCTGACTTTCAATAAGGTGTTCATACCTCAGTTTATCGCTCTTGGCGAGAAGTATAAGAATAAGCGTCTCAACGGCTGTCCCTTCTACATGTTTGGTGAGTGCTGCGCTCGCTTCGGTGAGGTTATATACCGCAATCAGCACAACCTTTCTTCTCACTTCTACACATGGAAGTCTCCGCAAAATCTCATGGATCAGTGGAATACCGATGCTTCATGGTGGGATTCTCAGGTTCTCCCCGAGGGTCATGACACTCCCGTAGGTAACATGGCTCTTTGTGAGCAGGAAACTGCCTTTAACGAAAACTCTGATAATGTATTTATGAAAAACGGTGCATGGCACGAACCCGATTACTCCCAGGCTTCAGGCTACAATGTAATCGACTTCCCGATGCACTATAACTTCAACAATGCTGCATCGGCTGTAAATATCGCCAAGCAGGGTGACCATTACTACAACGATGCGTCGTTTAACGTAGTTTACGTTGACTCTCACGACTATTGCCCCGGTCCTAACGACCTTACCCGCTTTAACGGTGGTACCGCTCAGTGGGCTGAAAACATGGCTCTCATGTTTACTTTCCGCGGTATCCCCTGTATTTATTACGGCTCGGAGGTTGAATTCCAGAAGGGTGCCAAGGTTGATGCCGGTGGTACTGACATGCCTGTAAGCCAGTCAGGCCGCGCTTATTTCGGTCATTATATCGAGGGTTCTGTCAACGCTTCCGACTTCGGTGAATATACTGCCACCGGTAACGTAGCCAAGACTCTTAATGCCGACCTCGCTCAGCATGTTATCCGCCTTAACAAGATTCGTGCCGCAGTACCGGCTCTTCGTAAAGGTCAGTATACCTTTGACGGTTGCTCTGCAAAGGGTGGTTTCGCTTTCAAGCGCGCTTACAAGGATTCATACGCTCTGGTAGCCCTCAACGGTGGTGCTACTTTCACCAATGTACCTAACGGTACTTATACCGATATAGTAACCGGCAAGACTTATACCGGCACTTCTATCACTGTTGATGCTCCCTCTACTCAGGGTCAGGTACGTGTACTCGTTAAAGACTGGAAAGGTGGCATCGTAGGCGAAGACGGTAAATTTATCTACGCTACTTCCGCTAAACCTCACGGTGGCTCTGTAAGTTTCACCGATCCGGGTGCTACTCAGTTCTATACTGCCGAAGACATCGTGAAGGATCCGAGTGTAAACTTCTCTCAAAACGGTGGCTCTTTCAAGACCGAGACTCTTACCGTAACCGCTACTCTGAGCAGCGAGGCTGCTTCAGGCTGGTATAAAGTAGACAATCAGGCTCAGGTTAACATCGCCAAGGGTCAGGAGAAGAGTTTCACCATCGGTCAGGGTATGGCTTTCGGTGATAAGGTAACTGTAACATGGGGTGCCAAAAATGCCGCCGGCAAAGAGTTTACCGGTAAGGCTACTTATACTAAGGTTGACCCCAATGCTGTCATCACTATTTATGTAACTGCTCCTTCGGCTCCCAACCTCTACGCTTGGGGTACTAACGATGCCGGTGCAGAAGTTGCACCTTGCGGCACATGGCCCGGCAAGAAACTCTCCGAGACTACCGAAATCGATGGCAAGACTTTCTACTACACTACTATCGATGATCTCTCAAGCGTAAACCTCATCTTTAACAATAACGGTCAGCAGACTGCCGACATAACCGGTATCACCGAAGATACTTATTTCGAGTATGACGGCGGCTCTAATGCCACTAAACTTGACATCAACGTCACTCCTACCGCTTCTGTAAGATTCTCACCCAACGGTGGTAACTTCACCGGTACTCAATCAGTTACCGTTACCGCTTACAATGCTACATCTTCATGGTATGAGATCGGCTCTAACGGTAAGAAGTATTTCACCGGAAATACATCATTTACTATCGGTGCGGACATGGCTGACGGTCAGAGTGTGACTGTAAGTTGGGGTGCTACCGCTGCCGACGGCTCTACCAAGACCGGTAGCGTAGTCTTCACCAAGACTCCCGAACAGGTCTTCGGTAATAATGTAGTTTACTTTGACAACACCGCCAACTGGGGCAACTGCTATATCTACTCTTGGACCGATGGCAACGAACATTTCGGTGCATGGCCCGGTAAGCAACTCACCGAGACTACTATCGTAAACGGTAAAACCGTATATGTAATCGAGGTTCCTGACGCTACTGCGGCTACTCAGGTTATTTTCAACAGTGGCAACGGAGGGGCGCAGACTGCTGACCTCAAGTTTATGGCAGGTTACATCTACAATTGCAACGGTGACATCATCTCCGGTGTAGCAGACCTCTATAACGATGACGAGGCTCCCATCGAATACTACACTCTCCAGGGTGTACGCGTTTCTGATCCGGCTCCCGGTATCTATGTAGTGCGTCGCGGCACCAAGACCTATAAGGCTATAATACGCTAATCCCCAACTCGTATAAAGGGGTTACAACCCCTTTATACGCAGTATTTATCCTAATAAAGAATAAGGATGTATCGCTGGTAGATACATCCTTATTTTTTATATCGTATTATTATATGGTATTTTGATATTGTATATACCTGCTCCCTCGATATGTTACTGAGATAGGGAGGCCTATGGTGCGCGATGATGGAGTTAGCGTATATTCGATTGTCAGGGCGTAAACAGGCGCTGATGAGCCTCTTCGGCTGAGTTGACACCTCCGCTCTCCGCTTTTTCGCGCCAGTATGAGGGACTGGTACTCTCTGTAGTGGCATCTTCAGGGAGATAATCATTGAGAGCATCGGGAAATATCTCAAGCAGTTCGGAGATTACGAATGCGGCCGAGGGATCTCCCTCTATCGCCGCCGCCAAATAATATTCGAGCGATTTCTCATGGCTGTATGCCACCCCGAGACCGCGGGTATAGGCATCGCCGAGCATAGCCAGACTCTTTGCCATCAGTGCGGTTGATTGCCGTTGGGGATTCTGCTCATCTATACCGGCAAGTGACCGGAATATGGGGAGGGCAAGTTCAGGGGCGCGATGAGTGTAAAGATACAGCGCTTTTGAGTATCTTATGGAGTCTGGGAGATTCTCCCACTCTTTACCTCGAAGGTCTACTAATTTATAGGCGGCATCGGTAAGTCCGGCATCTATCGCCGCTTCGTAATGCGCTTCGGCCTGCAGAGAGTCCTGAGCCACCCCGTTGCCGTCACGATACAGGTCACCGAGCATCGATGAGGCGGTAGCCACACCTCCGGTCGCGGCTCGCTCAAGCCAATAGGCCGCCTTTTGCGGGTCGTGCTCTACCAGGTCGGAATTGAGCAAGAGGTAACCTATGTTACCCTGCGCCTTGGCATCTCCGGCGATGGCGGCCTTTTCGAGCCAATTAAGGCCGGTTGCATCACCTCTCTGCAGTAACTTATAACCCAGATAATTTTGCGCCTTCAGATCACCCCCCTCTGCGCTCAGGCGGAGCAGGTGCATGGCGCGTACCGTATCTTGGGGTATCGAGTCATAACCCTGCTCATGGAGCAATGCCAACTGATACAAAGCCGGGGCATCACCTTTACCGGCACGCTCGGCGACTTCGCGTATTACTTCCCGCGGATCGGTATGAGCCAATATAGGCGCGACTGCCAATCCGCCCAATGCTATCAGGGTTATTACTCCGTATCTTTTCATCTGCTAATTTATTTAGGTGTTAGTGTCACGAGCGGCACGAGCATCTCTTGTATAGATATGCCGCCATGCTGGAATGTGCCGTCATAATACTGGACGTAGTAGTTGTAATTATTAGGGTATGAGAAGAAGTCTTCATTCATCGCGAAGATGAATGTGCTGGATAGATTGGGAGCAGGCAGACCGTAGCGCTTGGGATCTTTGATTTCGTATACCTGACGGGCATTATAGTTAAGATTTTTTCCTACCTTGTAGCGGAGATTGGTATTTGTATTGCGGTCTCCTACAACCTTTATAGGATTATCTACACGTATGGTGCCGTGGTCGGTGGTCAACACTACTTTATACCCTAATTCAGCGAGACGCTTGAATATGTCGACTGCTGAAGAGTGCTTAAACCATGACTCGGTAAGTGAACGATATGCCGCATCGGAATTTGCCAACTCCCGGATCATCTTAGATTCGGTACGGGCATGAGAGAGCATATCAATAAAGTTCAGCACCAGCACATGCAGCGGCATATCGGGATTCTGGCCGAGGGCGCGGATGAATTTCTCTCCCCCCTGCGAGTCATTGATCTTGGTATAGGTAAAGCGGTCTTTGCGACGAAAACGATCTATCTGGGTCTGTATCAGTTCTTTCTCATGTATATTAAGACCCTCGTCCTCATCTTCTTCTACCCAGAGGGCCGGATACATATCAGCAATCTGCAGGGGCATCAGACCGGCAAAAATAGCATTGCGGGCATATTGAGTCGAGGTAGGGAGGATGGTGGTATAGAGGTTTTCGTCGACTGTAAAATACTCTGATATCAGCGGTTGCACCATACGCCACTGGTCGAGACGGAAGTTATCTATTAGTATGAAACATACTTTCTCACCGTTGTCAAGGAGCGGAAAGACAGTACGCCTGAATATCTCCGGACTCATCATGGGGCGCTCTCCGGGTTGACTGAGTATCCAGTCTTCATAATTGCGCTTTACAAACTTACAGAAGTTGGCGTTGGCATCGCGCTTCTGGAGCAGAAGCATCTCGTCCATCTGCGAGTCGGAGTCCAAGAGTTTCAGTTCCCAATACACCAGTTGGCGATAAACTTCCATCCAGTCCTCGATCGAAGCGGCCATATTGATAAGCGATGATATATGACCAAACTCCTGCTGATAATCCGAAGTAGCCTGGCGGGCCACCAGTTCGGTGCTGTGCAGATTCTTCTTGAGCGACAGCAATATCTGATTGGGATTGACCGGTTTTATCAGATAGTCTGCTATCTGGTTCCCTATAGCCTGATTCATAATATCTTCTTCCTCGCTCTTGGTGATCATGATAACCGGGAGTTCGGGAAAAGACTGGTTGATGCGCGTGAGGGTCTCCAGCCCTGAAAGACCGGGCATATTCTCATCGAGCAGAACAAGTGAATACTGTTTGCTCTGCAGGGCATCGAGTGCATCACGACCGTTAGATACGGTGTCGACGTCATACCCTTTGGCTTTAAGAAAAAGTATGTGGGGCTTGAGCAGATCTATCTCATCATCGGCCCAGAGTATTTTAGGATTCTGATTCATTATATTCTTCTGTATTTTCAGACTCTTCTGTATTGGCGGAGGGTTCCGCGGGAGAGGGTTCCGTATCGTTTGTATTATTTTCTCCCTCTATATCACCGCTTTCTCCGGCATCTTCAGATTCTTCTGTTTGCGAATCCTCCTCAGCGGCCGCCTCTTGCGGATCATCTAGCGGGAGGATATCTTCTGGATCGGGTTCTTCCTCTTCAAAGCGGAAGTATTCTTCAAATGAACGCCCTTCGCGCAAAAGAAGTTCAAAGTTTGCTTTTGAAATCATTATCGGGCGTACCCCTTCGGGCAAGCGGAAGTCGCTGCGGGCCATGACGCTACGGTAGTGTTCGAGTTGGCGCAGATTGTCAAAACCTTTTATTATCAACAGACCGACATTGCCGAAACTCATCTGCTCAAGATCAAAATCCTTAACCACAAATGAGGAGAAATTGAACCGGGCCACATCATAGAGTACCTGATTGGCACTTACCGAGTCACGAGGGAAAGCGAGTACGAGATATTGCGGTTTTTCGGGGTCTCGCTCGAAGCGTGCGGGTTGTCCGTCGGCCGCTATCTCATCGTCAGCACCACCGGCACTGAGGCGTGTATCCCAGAGCATACCGCGGGTGTTAGATAGTCCGGCATTGGGAACCTTACCCTCCTTCAACCCTTTCAGGATCGCTCCGGCCATCGGGGTCATATCGGTATCCGGCCACTTCTCAAGCAGATATGAGAGTCTGTCTTTAAATTTCTCATTGTTACCCTGAGTGAGATATGACAGGGCATCGATAAATACAAACTTAGGCAATATCTTGGAGAGCGGGTAATCGCGTTCCATCTCTTCGGTTATGGTATGCACACGCTGATTCTTGTTGTCAAGATATGCAGTGTAGGCATCTTCATACAGGCTCTCCTGACGCGCGTGCATCTCACGGAGTTTATTGAAGTAATCGGGATCGAGCATCGCCTTGCCGTATGGAGAGTCGGGGAAGTCGGCCAATATGCGCTGACGCCATCTCTCGGCTTGCGATACATCATCTTCCCTTACGGCCATCAGATACATGTTGTAATATGCATCAAGACGGTAAATATTGTCAGGATAGCGGGTATCGAGGAGATTAAATTCCTTTCTGGCTGCGGGGTAATCATCGAGTTTATCCTTAAGTATGACACCCATATTATACAACCCCTCCATTATCACATCGTTAGAGTTTTGGATCTCTTCGGGCGTAGAGGGTATCTGCTTCAGATAATATTCGGGATTGTGGGGATCAGAACCGAGGTCGGAGAGTTTTTTCTGCTCGGCCAGAGCGGTAGAATCCATTGGCTCTCCGTTATCCTCCTCATCGTCATAGTTCACCTCTTCATCTTCGAGGCTATAGGTTGTCTTGTTGCGTCGGCGCCAGTCATCTTCGAGTTTACGCGCACCCCATTTGCGCTGGAACTCCGATTTACCGGCATTCTTGGTCATGGTATTATAGAAATACCATGATTTATCTGTATTGAGTTGAAAATTGGGGGCCGATGTATTGTCGGTGAGATTGCTCTCCTGGCGATTGGCCATAAATTCTTCGCGGGCAGCCGCAGCGGCCTCCTCTTTCTCCTTTTTCTTCAACTCCTCTACCAACCGTTCGGCTACCTTACGTTGCTCTTCGGGCGATAATTTGGAGAGCGCCAGAAGTGAGTCCTGCAGTTCTACATTACCGGCATATACACCGAGTTCGTCGAGTACATCGCTTCTCTTCTTGAGATTGGCATAATCGGGATAGGTATCGGGGAGCATCGGCACCGCCTGCGAGTAGCATGGCTGGGCTTCCACATAGTCCTGTTCGGCAAAGTAGATGTTGCCGAGTGCAAGTTGGGCGAGCGCCTTATCAATACCGTTGCGTGTAGACTTCTCTACGGCGAGCAGATAATATTTCTTGGCCTCAGCGGTATCCTTGCGTGAGAGATAAAGGTTACCTATGGCGTAATATATCTGATCGAGAAATTCTCTGTTACGTTCATATCGTGTCATTGATTTAAGCGACCTCACCTCCGAGGCTATGTTACCACCGGTAAATACCTCAGACCGCTTGATGCGAGCGTTAAATTTGGTACGATACAGAGTAGAGGCTCCGCTACCGGCCTT
Organism: uncultured Porphyromonadaceae bacterium; assembly: GCA_947175665.1. Taxonomy (GTDB): domain Bacteria; phylum Bacteroidota; class Bacteroidia; order Bacteroidales; family Muribaculaceae; genus Lepagella. Next base: position 10,443 of record CAMWNR010000030.1, on the reverse strand, counting down.
CTTATACGCCTCGTATGCCTGTGCATTTCGCCCCAAGTGCGAGTAGACCTGTCCCAAGAGGAAATATAGCCTGTTTTTCTGGCTCCCTTTTGCCGTGCGGGCGGCCTCCTGTATAAATGGTATTGACTCGGCAAACTTATCGGTGCGTACAAGATAATTGGCCTGTACGAGATTGTAAAGATTCTGCAGGGATTTATTGGTGAGTTGTTTTTTCTTAACCAGATGCAACACATTTTCGGCCTCATAATCCCAATCCATCGCGCAATAGCAACGCGCTTGCCATAGTCGGGCCTCAGTCACCACATCGGGCAACCATGTGAAATGCTTGGCTATATAGAAAAAAGTAGAGGCGGCACCGAGAAAGTCGCCATTCTGATACTGAGCCTTACCCATCATCATCCACGCATTGTGGAGAAAGGGGTTGAATTCATCACGATTACGAAATTCCTTCTCCTTTTGTGAATTATTGCGCTTAGCCGGTTTTTTCTTTATAGAGTGCAGTTGTATGGCCTTCTGCATCTTCTCGATGGTGCGCTTGAAATCACCTGAGGGCTGAGGGAGTTTATTGTCAGCGCGCGCCTCGGCCGGATGAGTAAGCACCATGCGTGTATAGTCATCTTCGTAAGCCTCCTCCATCGCCTTGAGAGTCTCTTTATAATGCTCATTGCCGTTATAGTATACGTTATAACGGGTGTTGAAAGCCTGCCACTGCCGCGACATGGCCGTATTCTTCTTAGTGGAGCAAGCGGCAAGAAAGATCAGCGCCGGCACCAGTATTATCCACCCTATATGAGTGTATTTTATATGTAATCCTCTCATGCGAGAGTTCAGGAGTCTTAAAAAACGCAAATTCCACATAACTATTAAACGTTAAAAAATGCGGTATATTACCTCCATGAAATCGGCAATCAAAAAAAATGATAAAATTTCTTTTCCAAAAGCACTATTGATAATCAACCGATTATAAAAAAAGTGCATTTTTTATTGAATTTTTTTGCTGAAATATTTGGTGGAATCAGAAATTAGTCGTAACTTTGCATCGCAATCGGGAAACAAAACGACACCCGAAAGCAAAACTCCGAGAGAAATTCTCCAAAAAGAAATCTCAAAGAGACCTCCAAAAGAAAGCGCAGCAACGCGCAATCAAGGTGCGGTAGTTCAGCTGGTTAGAATACTAGCCTGTCACGCTAGGGGTCGCGGGTTCGAGTCCCGTCCGCACCGCCGAGGAGAGAGGAAGAGCAGTATGGTAAACTTCGGTTTCCTGCTGCTCTTTTTTCGTATCCGCTCTTGAGGTAATCTATATTCAAATAAATCTCTGTTTAAATAATGGATATTTAGTTATGTAGATTGACTCTCTCGCTACCTGATTAATATTCTTTTTAAAATGCTTAAGGATTTACTTTCGCTCGGCAAAGTTTTACTCAAGTCCCGCCGCCCGTCGCCTGCTCCTCACTCCTCACCTGCCCGACCTCTGGTGATTATGGGGAATGGACCTTCGTTGCGCTCTTTTCTCTCTGAAGACCCTGCACTATATGCCGGCTGCGATCTGATGGGAGTAAATTTTGCCGCTATCACACCCGAATTTTTCTCTGTGCGCCCCAATCTTTATATTCTTGCAGATCCGCATTTTTTCAAAAAGGATAATTCTGACCCTAAGGTGGCAGATTTATGGAAAAATCTGACTGAAGCAGATTGGGATATAACCCTTTTCCTCCCTACCAATTCCCCGAAGTGGATTACCGATAATTTAAATAGCGGCTCCAACCGTCTGCACGTGTGTACTTATAACCTTACACGTGTAGAGTGATCTACACCCTTAAGCCGGGCTCTGATCATGGGAGGTCTGGGAATGCCGCGTCCGCGCAACGTACTCATACCCGCGATTATGATGGGGATGCGCGCGGGGTATAAGAAGATTTATCTTGTCGGCGCTGATCATACATGGAGCCAATCACTCTGGGTCGATGATAAGAATAGGGTGGTGTCGGTACAACCGCATTTTTACAAGGATAATAAGGAGGAGGAAGATAGAGTGGCGGCTGAATATGCCGGCTATCATCTGCATGACATACTCAACTCTCTCACCATAGCGTTTCGCAGTTACCACGCCATCGCAGATCTGGCACGGCGTGAGGGTGTGGAAATTCTGAATGCTACCCCCGGCAGTTTTATAGATGCTTTTCCCCGTTGTGACTATTCCAGCATCGGTTCGGCGGATTAATACCGGGCAGAGCGAGACCGAATCTCATTTCTATCATTACTTGCTCAGTCATCTTTATCAATCTCGGATTTTTTGACTATATTTGTATTTTGCCGGGTGTAGGAGCAAATATTCTATCCGGTTGTGTATAGTTATGGCAAAAAGATTTAATATAAATATTATGGGGGCGCCCATATTATTGTTGCTCGCCTTATGGGCTTGCAACGGGAGTGCCTCGCGTACGGGTGGTGATTCTGACCGCACGGAAGAGAACAGTTCTATTACTGCGGCTCCTTTCTCGGCAGATTCTGCATATATGTTTGTCAAGAAGCAGGTGGATTTCGGTCCGCGCGTGCCTAACACTGCCGCTCATCGCGCTGCCGGTGACTGGATTGTAGGTAAACTCAAAGGGTATGGTGCAAATGTTATAGAGCAGACCGCTACCCTTACCGCTTTTGACGGTACTCCGCTTAATGCCCGCAATATCTTTGCGCAATATAACCCTGCGGCCTCTGACCGGATATTACTCCTTGCGCATTGGGATTGCCGCCCTTGGGCTGATAAGGATCCTGACCCGGCTAAACGCACTATGCCGGTTGATGGTGCCAATGATGGTGCCAGCGGGGTAGGTGTGTTGCTTGAGATAGCACGCCAGTTATCCCTTTCTCCCACCTCTCAGGGTATTGACATTCTGCTTGTTGACGCTGAGGATTGGGGCAATGACGGTGATGAGGATTCATGGGCGTTGGGTACCCGCTATTTTGTGGAGAATCCTCCCGTGGCAGGGTATGCCCCGAAGTCGGCAATTTTGCTGGATATGGTAGGAGGTGAAGATGCCCGCTTCCCCCGTGAGTATTTTTCAGAGCGTAACGCTCCTGCTCTGAATGCCACTATCTGGGGTATCGCCGCACAACTCGGATATGGAGACCTCTTCCCTACCGAAGTTGAATCGGCCGTTACCGATGACCATATACGCCTTATAGAGGCCGGTATCCCTGCAATAGATATCATCGAGTATCATCCGCAGAGCGGTTTTAACTCCCGGTGGCATACCACCGCCGACAATATGGAGGGCATATCTAAAGAGACCCTCAAAGGTGTGGGCGAAACGGTGGCGACCTATCTGAAATCAAGGGAATAAGCCCCTGATATGTGAGTAATATTTTAAGATTATATAAAGTATAAAAAAGATATACAATACTATGGATTTTATTGAAGAATTGACCTGGAGAGGTATGATACATACCATGATGCCCGGCACCGACGAGCAATTGCGTAAAGAGATGACTACCGCTTATCTCGGTATCGACCCTACTGCCGATTCACTTCATATCGGCCATCTCTGCGGAGTAATGATGCTTCGCCATTTCCAGCGCTGTGGACATAAACCTATCGCCCTTGTGGGGGGTGCTACCGGTATGATCGGTGACCCTTCGGGCAAATCGGCCGAACGTAATCTTCTCGATGAGGCCACCCTGCGGCATAATCAGGAGGCTATCAAGAAGCAACTGGCTAAATTTCTTGATTTTGAGAGCGATGCTCCCAACCGTGCCGAACTCGTAAATAACTACGACTGGATGAAGGGGGTATCGTTTCTTGACTTCGCCCGCGAGATAGGTAAGCATATCACCGTCAACTATATGATGGCTAAAGACTCTGTACAGAAGCGTCTTAACGGTGAGGCTCGCGATGGCTTGAGTTTCACGGAGTTCACATATCAGTTGCTCCAGGGTTTTGACTTCCTCCATCTTTATCAGGATAAGAATTGCAAACTCCAACTCGGTGGCTCTGACCAGTGGGGTAATATCACTACGGGTAGCGAATTGGTGCGCCGTAAACTCGGAGGTGAGGTGTTTGCCCTTACCTGTCCATTGATTACCAAGGCCGATGGTGGCAAGTTTGGCAAAACCGAGAGCGGTAATGTGTGGCTCGATGCGCGCTATACTTCACCTTACAAGTTTTATCAGTTCTGGCTTAACGTCAGCGATGCCGATGCCGAGAAGTATCTTAAGATTTTCACTTTCCTCACTAAGGAAGAGATCGAAGCACTCGCTGCCGAGCATGCTCAGGATCCGGGAGCCCGTCCGCTTCAGAAGCGCTTGGCTAAGGAAGTTACCGTCATGGTGCATGGCGAGGATAATTATAATGCCGCTGTCGAGGCGAGCAGTATCCTATTCTCTAACAAGGCCGGTGAGGCTCTGATGAAACTCGACGAGAAGACTCTGCTCGACATCTTTGAGGGTGTGCCTACTTTCAATATCTCCAAGACCGATCTCGAAAACGGCATACCTCTGCTTGAGTTACTGGCCGGTGTCACCGCTGTTCTCCCCTCTAAGGGTGAGGCTCGTAAGATGGTGCAGGGCAATGGCGTGAGTCTTAATAAAGAGAAAGTGACTGACCCGAATATGGTGGTTAATGCCGATATGCTTATCGCCGGCAAATACATCCTCGCCCAGCGCGGTAAGAAGAATTACTATCTTATCATCGCTGATTAATACCGGAGCGGAATGATTACCATCATTAACGGGCCTAACTTAAATCTGCTTGGCACTCGCGAACCGGATATCTATGGCCACGATACACTTGATGACATCAATGCGTGGCTTACAAAGCGGTTTGAGGGTGCGCGCAGTTTTGGCGATTCGGCTTTTGACGGAGTGCTCCTCGAGTTTTTTCAGTCTAATTGCGAAGGGGAGATCATCGATAAGTTGCAGGAGGCCGGTTTCAAACCGGGTATGCGGGGGATTGTGATCAATCCGGGTGCTTACGCCCATTACAGCATCGCCATCCGCGATGCCATTGCTGCCCTCCCGGTGCCGGTTATCGAAGTGCATCTAAGCAATATTCATTCGCGTGAGGATTTCCGCCATCGGAGTGTCACCGCACCCGTATGCCGGGGCATTATCAGTGGATTGGGCAAGGAGGGATACGCTCTCGCTATCGAATCTCTGCTCAAATAAGTAAACGGGAGTATACGATTCTAAGCATGATAAGTAAGTATATATATTTATCAGTATCGGATGACAATAGAGGAATATATAGAATCACACATTTCTAAAGAGCCGTCGCATCTGCGGCGGCTCGATCGCATCTCGCATCTGCGCATGGTACACGGACGTATGTGTTCGGGACATTGGCAAGGGAGACTGCTGAAGATGCTCACCGAAATGATCAGCCCGCGCAATATACTCGAATTAGGCACCTTTACAGGTTATGCTACCCTTTGCATGGCCGAGGGCGCCCCCGATGATGCCCGTATAGATACTATAGAAGTTTTTGACGAGAATGAAGATTTCTTACGCAGTGTCTTTGAGGATTATCCGGGTGGTGAAAAGGTTAATCTGATTATGGGTGACGCCTCTGAAATTATGAAGAGTATGGATGATGAGTGCTATGACCTGATCTTTATCGATGCCGATAAGCGGGCTTATCCCGATTATCTCACCGAGGCGCGACGGATTTTGCGCCCGGGCGGTTTTATTATAGCAGATAACACTCTCTGGGATGGCCATGTCATAGAGACTGACCGTAATGACCCGCAGACAGCAGGCGTAAAATTATTTAATGATCTGGTAGCCGGTGATGATACATTAGAAAAAGTAATCATACCTCTTCGCGATGGCCTGACACTGATACGTAAGAAAGAGTAAGGTCTCTATCTTCATTTCAATTGTAATCCCCGGTTATCTCCGCAAGAGTAAAACTATACTCTCTCTTCGCGTGTTATTTATCCGAAGGGGATAAGTAATAACCCTCTTTTTTAACATTTAAGACTATTACGAATATGGAAGGTAAAAGACAAGCAAAGATAGCGCGGTTGATACAGAAGGAATTAAGTGAGATTTTCCGTCGCTATACATCATCTATGGGGGGTGTGCTCGTAAGTGTAAGCGCTGTAAGAGTATCACCTGACCTGAGTATTGCAAAGGCCTATTTGAGTATCTTCCCGCCCGAAAAGTCGCAGGAGATTCTTTTTAATGTGCAGAACCAGACCAAGACAGTGCGTTATGAATTGGCACAGGCCGTAAAGTCTGTACTCCGCAAATGCCCGGATCTGCAGTTTTATCTCGATGATTCGCTCGATTATATCGATAATATAGACCGATTACTCGAAAAATAATTTTCAATGACCGGAGGCTCCCCCGCAGGTATCGCGTGGAGATACCTGCGCTGCAACAGCCGCGATCGCTCTGTAGCCACAATCGCGGGTATTGCCGTGACGGGCGTAGCAATTGCTACGGCTGCGATACTCTGTGTACTTTCGGTTTTTAACGGCTTTAAAGCCGCTCTGACCGACCGTAGCGATCTGCTCACACCTGACATCGAGATTCGCGCGCGTCAGGGTAAGAGCATCCATCAGGCCGACAGCATTCTGAGCGTTGTGTCTGGATTACCGGGTGTACTTCATGCTTCGCCCGTGATTGAGGAGCAGACTCTGGCTATCTTTGATACTCATGAGATGCCTGTAATTTTACGCGGTGTGCGCTTTGATGAGTATCGGCGTATCACATCGCTTGATTCCATTTTAGTATTGGGCGACCCCATACCGGACGACCCTTTGGCCTGCGATCCGCCGGCCGGGATAATATCGGTCGGCACCGCCTCAAGATTGCAATTATATAACCCGGGCAACTTGTCGGGCGACAGGTTGTTTCTGTTTGCCCCTAAACGTAATGGCAGAATAAACCTTGCCAATCCTGCCGCTTCTTTCTTTACCGACAGCATTACCGTATCCGCTATATTCGAGTCCCAACAGACTGACTTTGATGCCAACACCGTATATCTACCCATTGAGGTAGCCGAGGGATTGATACAATATGATGATCAGGCTTCTGCCATTATATTGCGCGCAAATTCGGTATCTGACCTCCCGCAATTGAAGAGAACTATAAGCATGACCCTGGGAGATGCCTATACCGTGCGTGACCGAGAGGAGATGCAGGAGATCAGTTTCCGTATGGTTAATATTGAGAAATGGATCACATCCCTGCTGCTGTTTTTCATTCTTATCATTGCGTCTTTTAATATTATCTCTACCATGACAATGGTGGTCATCGAGAAGAAGCGTTCGCTTAATGCACTGACCGCCATAGGGATGCCGCGCCATCGGATAGGCCGTATATTTGCTTGGGAGAGTTTTTATATCACTCTTGTCGGGGCGGTGGCAGGGTTGGTGCTGGGAGTAATACTTTGCCTGCTTCAGGAGCATTTCGGTTTTATCAAACTGGAGGGAAACGGCAGGGAGATGATTATGCAGTCTTATCCGGTAAAGTTAATATGGTTTGACATTCTGCCGGTGGCTGCGGGAGTACTCCTTACCGGTCTTTTCACCTCGTTTATCGCGGCCGCATTTGCTCGGAGCCGCAGCAGATTGGGAAAGTAGTGCAGCACCGGGTGAGTATAAGATTTTGTGGCAGGTATATGGATATGGGGGGATGATTATACTCTTGCGCTTTTTTGCGTATGCGCGATTTTTGATTAATTTTGCAGATATTATTCTAATCCTGTTCGATTGTGAATTATTCGATTTTTGATTTTATTGCCCTTTTGGGCTCTGTGTGCCTCTTCCTGGGAGTAATACTTTGCCTGCTTCAGGAGCATTTCGGTTTTATCAAACTGGAGGGAAACGGCAGGGAGATGATTATGCAGTCTTATCCGGTAAAGTTAATATGGTTTGACATTCTGCCGGTGGCTGCGGGAGTACTCCTTACCGGTCTTTTCACCTCGTTTATCGCGGCCGCATTTGCTCGGAGCCGCAGCAGATTGGGAAAGTAGTGCAGCACCGGGTGAGTATAAGATTTTGTGGCAGGTATATGGATATGGGGGGATGATTATACTCTTGCGCTTTTTTGCGTATGCGCGATTTTTGATTAATTTTGCAGATATTATTCTAATCCTGTTCGATTGTGAATTATTCGATTTTTGATTTTATTGCCCTTTTGGGCTCTGTGTGCCTCTTCCTTTATGGAATGAAGGTAATGTCTGAGGGTCTGCAGAAAGTTGCAGGTGACCGTCTGCGTAACATCCTCGGCATCATGACCAAGAACCGTGTCACCGGTGTACTGACAGGTATACTTATTACCGCCCTTATCCAGTCTTCTTCGGCTTCGACCGTGATGGTGGTGAGTTTTGTTAACGCCGGCCTTATGTCGCTCGGACAGGCTATGGCGGTTATATTCGGTGCTAACGTCGGCACGACCGTCACTACCTGGATTATCTCCGCATTTTCTTTTGAAGTCAGTATCTCCGATTACAGCATCTTGCTATTGGCTATAGGCGTGCCTATGCTATTTATGAAGAAATCTACCTATAAGTCAATGGGTGAATTTCTTATCGGATTCTGCTTCCTGTTTATGGGTCTGGATCTCATATCTCAGTATGTGCCAAATCTTCAGGAAAATCCGGAGATGCTGCAGTTCCTTACCAAGTATACCACTATGGGTTATGGTTCGGTGCTGATTTTCTTCGTAATCGGTATCGTGGTCACTATGGTGGCCCAGAGTTCGGCGGCAACTTTTGCCATAACTTTGATTATGTGCGCTCAGGGATGGATCAACTACGAACTCGGCTGCGCCATTATCTTAGGTGGTAATATCGGTACTACCATTACCCCCGTACTCGCCTCGCTGAGCGGTAATCTCGCTGCCAAACGTACTGCTATGGGTCATGTGCTCTTCAATGTCTTAGGCTCGATTATCGTCCTGATTATCTTTAAACCGTTCGTGACCCTCGTGGCCGACATCACCTACTGGCTTCAGGGTCTTAATCCTCTCGACATCACAGCGGCCGAGGAGTCTGCTATGGCCGACACCACACTTCTCAATGAGACCGGCGGACTCACCGCAAAGGCTCAGGCATCTATGGCTTTTGCACTCGCTATGTTCCCCACGGTATTTAATACCTGCAACCTTTTCATTATGATCTGGTTTACCAAATTATATGTGAAGATCGTATGCTGGATGATGCCCGCCCGTCATAAAGATTCTGATGAGGAGTTTTCTCTCAAGTTTATCGGCCGCGGTATGATGGGTACCTCCGAACTTAACATCACTCAGGCCCAGAAGGAAATTCTGGTATATGCCGAGCGCGTAGACCGTATGCTCGATATGGCGCGCGAACTGATACACACCAAACCCGATGACTCCAACTATAATCACCTCTTCTCCCGTCTGGAGAAGTATGAGGAGATTTCCGACCGTATGGAGATCGAGATCGGTAACTTCCTTAATAAAATCGCCGAGGGTAGACTGAGCCCCGAGGGTAAAATGAGAATTGCGGGCATGCTGCGTATAGTCAGCGAAATAGAGTCTATTGCCGACAGTTGCTTTAATGTAGCCAAGACTCTCACCCGTAAGAATCAGATACATGTGAAATTTGAAGATAGTGTCATGAAGGAGATTGACGCTATGTATGCGCTCGTTGACGGCGCGATGAATAATATGCTGGAGATATTGCGCGAAATGGAGACTCCGGAAGATTCCAAAATCATCACCGCATATAATAATGAGCGCGAAATCAATAATTACCGCAACCGCCTGCGCGATGATAATATTTATAATATCAATAATAAGGTCTATGATTATCAGGAGGGTATCTTCTTTATGGACCTTATAGGCGAAGCGGAAAAACTGGGCGACTACATGCTCAATGTGGTCGAAGGTGTTAAGCACCAGTTTAAAAAAGCGATCTGATTACAACTGATAATCAATAAGTAAGCAATAAAATTTGATATATAAGAATTTCTTATCTCTATATAAATCTGATTTGCCATGAGATACTGCGTGATAATGTGCGGAGGTGTCGGCTCTCGGTTCTGGCCCTTCAGCAGAGAGGAGAAACCTAAACAGTTTCTGGATTTTTTCGGCACCGGGAGAAGTTTCCTGCAACTTACATTCGACCGCGTGAGAGAATTGGTTGACGCTGATAAAATCTTTCTGCTCACCAATAAACTGTATGCACCTCTTATTCAGGAGCAATTGCCGGAAGTACCGGTAGAGAACATCCTCCTCGAACCGGTGCGCCGCAATACGGCCCCTTGCCTGTGCTGGGCCGCTAATCACATCTTCAACCTCGATAAGGATGCCTCTATGGTAGTCCTCCCCTCGGATCATCTGGTACTTAAGGAGAAAGCCTTTCATGAGGCGCTGCTTAAGGGGTTTGAATTTGTAGAATTGGGCGACCGCCTGCTGACATTGGGCATACGCCCCACATGCCCGCAGACCGGCTACGGATATATACAGCAG
>CAMWNR010000029.1 GCA_947175665.1 uncultured Porphyromonadaceae bacterium | reverse complement strand
ACAATTGGAAATTAGCCAAAAAGATTAAGTTTTATTGCACAAGATATTCTTTTACGTATTAATAATATAATATCGTTTAATTTTCATTACTTACTTATATACTGCAGTTATACAGAGGTTTATCGCAATTCAGCCACTCATATAGAATAGACGCTGCGCCCAGGAGCGGTGTAAAAAATATTTGAATTTACGTTGAACCCGATAAGAAAAACAATGTTATTTATTTTATAGAAAATGCAGTAAATATTACAATAACTCCTGTATTTCTGTAAAATTATGAAAAACATATTTTAATCTTAATTGCTATGGACAAGACACTCACCCACTCGCAAATCAAAGCGGCAGTCGAGGAGGCTTACACTGAATGCAAAGATATAACCGGCGGTCATAATGCCGATTACATCCCATTCCTCGCAAATATTGACCCTAATCTGTTCGGTATCAGCGTATCCCTTCCGGACGGTACTACCTTTAACGTAGGCGATACCGATTATAAATTCGGCATTGAATCTGTATCTAAAGTTCTAACGGCTATTCTTGTCCTGAAGCAGAGCGGGGCTGAAGCCGTTTTAAAACAGATTGGTGCCGATGCTACAGGCTTACCATTTAATTCTATTTTTGCCATTCTTCTGGAGAATGACCACCCCTCTACCCCTCTTGTAAATGCAGGTGCTATCACAGCATGCTCGATGGTAGAACCCAAGGGGGACTCCTGGGGCAAATGGGAGGCTATTATAAATAATATGGCGGCTCTGTGTGGCTCGCGCGCAGAAGTACTTGACGAACTGTATAAGTCTGAATCGGATACAAACTTCAACAACCGTTCCATCGCGTGGTTGCTCAAGAATTACAACCGCATCTACGATGATGTGCCGATGAGTCTGGATCTGTATACCCGTCAATGCTCGGTAGGTATCACGACATCTCAACTTGCTATCTGCGCTGGCACCATTGCCAACGGAGGTCTTAACCCTGTGACTAAGGAGCAAGTCTTTGCCAAGGAATTGGCGCCTAAAATCACCACCCTCATATCATCTGTAGGCTTTTATCAGAATACCGGTGATTGGCTTTACACCTCCGGCATACCTGCTAAAAGCGGTGTAGGCGGTGGCGTATTGGGTGTTATGCCCGGTGTGATGGGTATCGCAGCATTTGCACCTCCATTGGATGAAGCCGGCAACTCTGTCAAGGCTCAGGCAGCAGTCAAGGCCGTAATGAAGAAACTTGACCTCGGTGTCTTTAACGGTGATCGCGTCACAGTCACTGCATAATCCTTGAGGCCTTATACTTATTATTAATTCTTGAAAAACACACTATTATGCAAGTCAAAACAGGTAAAGGCTCCATCGGAATGATGGTGGTCATCGCTATATGGTCTTTATCACTGGCTGTAGATCTTCCGGGTCTTGCCGTGACACCTATCGAAGGCCAACTACGTGATATTTTTCATGATGCTACGGACTTTAAGATTCAACTCCTTACAGTGCTCCCCAATCTGGTAATCATACCGTTTGTATTGCTGGCGGGCAAACTGTCGGAGACCAAACATAAGATTGCGGTCATAGCCACAGGTACTGTACTATATATCGTAGCCGGAGCACTCTCGATCTTCTCCAGTTCGCTTAATATGCTGATTTTACTCAGTTGTCTGTTAGGCGCAGGTTGTGGTCTTATCCTCCCCTTCTCTACGGGTCTTATTGCGGATGTATTTACAGGTAAATACCGTATGAAGCAGATGGGTATCATCTCGGCTATCGGTAATGTAGCACTTGTAATCGCTACATTTGTGGTGGGTTTCCTCGCCGCAAAGAGTTGGCACCTTCCGTTTCTTGTATACCTCCTCCCGCTCGTATCGCTGGTACTCATACCGTTCTTGAGTAAAATTCCTAAGAGTGATTATACCTCCGCCCCCGCTACTGCTGACTCTCAGGCGGGTGATGTCGCTAAAGGAGATGCAACCTCCACTGCTGCTGATGCACACGTGTCCGCTACGCCCGCAAAGACTACGATACCTGCTGTTGATGCTGACGGTTTCTCGACAGCCGGACAGAAAGTAAAAGGTGGTTTTTATGTCGGACGCACCATCTGGTTGCTACTCGCTTACTTCTTCTTTGTATTCGCAACCTGCATACCCTCATATTACCTCCCCAACATCAGTTGGATTGATGCGGAGTCGGCCTCTACAATGACTTCTGTATTCTATCTGGCTATGTTTGTGATCGGTCTGGCATTGACACCTACCATGAAGGTATTCCGCAAAACCACCTTCATAGTCGCTGCCGCCATGCTTGTGGCATCATTTGCCCTGTTTGTCTTCACCCACAATTTTGCAATCTATATTATCGCATGCGCACTTGCCGGTCTTGGCAATGGTATCGCCCAGCCTATCTTCTACACCAAGGCTACTGAGGTTGTCACCAGCGACAGCAAGTCTACCCTCTCACTTGCCTATCTGCAGGTAGCCAACTATGTAGCCATATCACTTGTACCGGTAATTATCAGCGGCGCCCGTGCGGTATTCCACCAGCCTACAAGCACTCTCTTCCCCTTCGTATTTGTAGGTATCGCCACTGCGATAGTATTTGTATTTGTAATCATCCGTACACGCCATTTCGTATTCGGCATGAGCAAGAAATATTACGAGTAAGTTTGACACTCTTTTTAAATATTGGTAAATATGGAAAACACAGTAAATAAACCCAAAATTCTGATTATCTATACCGGTGGCACTATCGGTATGGTAGAGACTCCCGATGGGTTGCAACCTTTTGACTTTTCACACCTTATGGATAATGTACCTAAGGTGGGTCAATTAGGATATGATATACAGAGCGTTCAGTTTCCGCACCCGATAGATTCCTCAAACATGAATCCCTCATATTGGAATCAGATCGTCAAGGATATTGCCGACAATTATGATGAGTATGACGGTTTTGTAGTCCTTCACGGCACTGACACTATGGCTTATACTGCGTCAGCGTTATCATTTATGCTTCGCAATCTGCGCAAACCGGTAGTAATCACCGGTTCGCAACTCCCGATTGGCGACACCCGCGAGGATGGAACTGAGAATCTTATTTCGGCACTTGAGGTAGCGGCAGCCAAGGATGAGAATGGCGACCCGATGATACAGGAAGTGGTTATATCTTTTCAGGATTATATAGTACGCGGATGTCGTTCTACCAAGTTCACTTCTACGGGTTTTGAGGCTTTCAGGAGTTTTAACTATCCCGCGCTGGGTACTATTGACCTACATATTGAGTATGCCAAACCGTACCTGATGCGCCATGATGACCATCTCCCTCTGGATCCTTTCTACTCGATGGATCCCAATATTCTCGTTATGTGGCTCTATCCCGGTATTACCGAAGATGTGGTCAAGGCTCAACTGGCCACTCCCGGTATTAAGGCGGTAATCCTCCGTACATTCGGAGCGGGTAATGCTCCTACCGAGCAATGGTTTCTCAGTGCGCTCAGTGATGCCGTGAGCCGGGGTCTTATCATTTATAATGTGACTCAATGTCTTAATGGCGGCGATGAGCAGAAGCGATACTACACCGGTGATATGCTCTCTAAAGCGGGTGTAATCACGGGTTATGATATCACTGTCGAGGCGGCAGTTACCAAAATGATGTTCCTCCTGGGCAGTGGTCTAAGCACTGATCAGATCAAGCAATACCTCACCACCTCAATTGTAGGTGAGATAACTGTGGAATAGGTTTATAAGTATTAGTGATTAACTATTAGGTATTAGTGATTAACTATTAGGTATTAGTGATTAACTATTATAAACAAGTGGAGGTTGAGTCAATATTGACTCAACCTCCTTTACTTATATCAGGGCTTTTTACAACCGCGCATCAGGACTCTTTACAGCCGTATATCAGTGCTTTTTACAGCCGTCGCAACCGGTGCCGTCAAAGCAGTGGGTGCATATCTTCTCCTTAGGGAGCCCGATGCTGGCTACAAGCGTCTCGATAGGGTTAAATTTAAGAGATGTCAACCCGAATCTTTCGCGTATCTTTTCTACCAGCGTATTATATTCCGGACTCCCGGTGCGGGCATACGCCTCAAGATTCTTGTTGGGGTCCCCTTCGAGTTGGCCGATGATACGTCGTGTCAGCAATTCCATATCGCTCTTTGATGAGGTAAATCCTATGTACCGGCAACCGTAGATAAGCGGGGGGCAGGCTATACGCATGTGCACCTCCTTGGCTCCATCACGATAAAAGTCTGCTACATTATCATTGAGTTGGGTACCTCGTACTATAGAGTCATCACAAAAAACCACACGTTTGCCGCGAAGCATAGCGCGGTTAGTGACCAGTTTCATCTTCGCCACAAGGTCGCGCTGCGACTGGTCGGCGGGAGTGAAACTGCGCGGCCAGGTAGGTGTGTATTTGGAAATGGCTCGATGATAAGGCACCCCGTGGCCTGCGGCATATCCTAAGGCCATACCTACACCTGAATCCGGGATACCGCAGGCGCAATCTACCTCCTCTTCATCTGCCTGACCCATCTCATACCCTGACTGGAATCGGGAGTCTTCCACATTCTTACCCTCGTATGTAGAGGTGGGGAAACCGTAATACACCCAGAGAAAAGAACATACCTGCATTTTATCTCCCGGAGCCGTGATAGTCTCTGCACCGGAGCGTGAAACCTTCACCACCTCACCGGGGCCAAGATCCTTCACATACTCATAACCTAAATTAAAAAAGGCCGTCGATTCCGAGGCCAGGCAGTAACCTCCATCTTTTTTGGAGGCGAGTATGATAGGTGTGCGTCCCATACGGTCGCGTGCTGCAATTATGCTGTCTTCAGTAAGAATCAGCAGGGAGCATGAACCCTCGATTTTATCAAAAAGATTATTTATACCCTCTTCAAAAGTAGCACCTTGATTTATCAGCAGGGCCACCAGTTCCGTCTGATTTGTTTTGCCTGAACTCAACTCACCGAAATGCACTCCGGCTTCAAGCAATTCCTTTTCGAGGGCATTAAGATTGTGAATGTGCGCTACGGTGACAATGGCAAATTTACCGAGATGCGAATTGATGATAATAGGCTGAGGGTCAGTATCAGAAATGACTCCTATACCCATTTCGCCTTTAAATTTATCCAGTTCACTCTCAAATTTGGTACGGAAGTGAGATTTCTGGATACTGTGGATAGAACGGCAGAATATCCCGTTTTCGGCATCGTAAGTAGCCATGCCCGCGCGGCGGGTACCGAGATGCGAATGATAGTCTGTACCGTAAAACAGATCGGTGCGGCATTTGCCGCCGGGGGCGATAACGCCCATCATACCACCCATAATTTCTTTTTTTACCTATAAAAATAATTTACGGCACACCACATATCGTGGTGTGCCGCTACAAAATTACACATTTTTTATCTATTATCTGCTGTATATCTTAGAAATTTTGCAGTATCAGAGTCTCTTTTGGTGCGAGCATCATGCTTGATGTGATTTCAACCTCCTCACCTGTAAGCGATTTGCGAAGTTTCGTGCCGGGCTTGAGAATCTCTTCATATCGGGGCATATCGAGTTCTATTTCGCTCTCGCTGCCATTGAGTATCACCACTACCTGCTTATCGCCTGATTTGCGCTGATACACATATACACAGTTGATAGGCATAAAATGCTTTAATTCACCTTTGGCTATCACATCGTTGGCCACATCGCGGCGCCACTTCAAAACAGATGACAGGTAATCCCACGCTTCATTCTGCTTCTCACTGCGACCGGAAGCCTCAAAGGCATTCACAGTATCGCCGGGAAATCCTCCGGGGAAATCCTTGCGCACATATCCGTCGCTCCCCTCCTTGCTACCGGCCATCAGCAGTTCGGTGCCGTAATATAACTGCGGTATACCGCGCGAAGTGAGCAAGAATGTTACCGCCTGCTTCCAACTGTCGAGATTCTCGGGTTCGGTGAGCAAATAGCGGTCAGTGTCGTGATTATCCAGAAATGTAAGTATCTTTTGCGGGTCAGGGAAAAGGAAATCCATAGCCAGATGGTCATACAGTCCGTTTAGTCCTGTCCAGGGAGTGGTTTCCTCGTCAAAGTATTTGCGCCCGTCGATAGTGAGTTTAAAGTCCATCACACTCGGCAACTTGGTATCTTTATCATTCAGGCGGCTCTGCTGCTGCCAGAAAGCACTTCCACCCTCATTGGCATACCAGCACTCACCTACAATATTGAAGTTGGGATACTCGCGCATCACATCTTCTGCCCATCCGGCCATACCATCCATATCGGCATAGGGGTATGTATCCATGCGTATACCGTCGATACCGCTGTTTTCTACCCACCATATACTGTTTTGGGTGAGATATTTCATAAGGTGCGGATTACGCTGGTTAAGGTCGGGCATAGAGGGTACAAACCAACCGTTGACCGTGGCATCCTTATCATATTCTGATGCGTAGGGGTCATGTATGGTAGACAGGCGGTAATTGGTCATGACATCTCCCTCAGGATGATTAAACCAATCACGGGTCGGAGGATTATCGCGCCAGGGGTGAGCCACACCCGAGTGATTGAAAATCATATCCATCACCACCTTCATACCGCGCTTGTGAGCCTCAGCGATAAGAAGATTCCACTCCTCGTTTGTACCGAATCGCGGATCTATGCGATAATAGTCGGTGGTGGCATATCCATGATACGACCCTCCGGGCATGTCGTTCTCCAGCACGGGACATACCCATATAGCCGTGACTCCGAGATCCTGAAGATAATCGAGATGATCTATAATACCGGCTATATTTCCGCCGTGGCGCGCATTAGGGTTATTTCTGTCAGGCTGAGCCTTGTATTGCAAACCCGCATACGGATCCTCAGCCGCTCCCTTACCTTGAGCAAAACGGTCAGGCATAAGGAGATACAGCACATCGGCCGCTGTAAAACCGGTATGTTCCTCTCCTTTCATCTTACGCTGTAGCAGCGGGTATTCTATCTTCTCTTTCTCCTTCCCTCTTGTAAAAGTCAGAGGCAACTCACCGGGTTTTGTATCGGGTGAAATAGTGAAGTAGAGAAATTTATAATCCTTGCTGTCGCCATTTACACTCTCTATCAGATTTACACCGGGATAATCAGCCTTCACCTCAGCGGCAGCGATATCCTTACCGCTGACCATAAGTTGCAGGGTATCATTTTCCATCCCTACCCACCAGCATGGTGGGTCTATGCGGTCTACCATAGCATTACCTGCACCCAGAGAGGCGGCTAAAAGTGTTAAGGATGCTAACATAGTTAATTATTTGTAAGATTGTAATAATGACAAATTGTCATTACTGCAGTTTGTCATCTTGTCCGGTTGTCGATTCAGAAATATCAGATAAGTCTGGCGGAGGCCTCTGCTATACGGCGTATTGCCTCGCGTATATTCTCATCTGAAGTAGCATAACTGAGACGCATATATCCCGGAGCACAGAAAGCCTCACCATCTACACAGGCCACATGAGCCTCCTCCAGCAGATACATCACATACTCACCTACATTCTCAATCTTCTTACCATCCGGTTTTACCTTACCTACATACGCCTCTACCTTGGGGAAGAGATAAAACGCTCCGTCAGGACGGTTTACTTCCCAGCCGGGTATTTGGGAGGCGAGTTCTACGATAAGATCTCTGCGGCGCTCGAAGGCTTTGCGCATCTCTTCTATACATTCCTGACTACCGGTATAGGCAGCCTCGGCAGCCTTTTGTGCTATTGATGATGCACCCGAAGTGTACTGACCCTGCAGTTTGCTTACAGCCTTCGCTATCGGGAGAGGCGCGGCCAGATACCCGATGCGCCATCCGGTCATGGCGTATGCCTTTGAGACACCGTTGACAATAATCACACGGTCGCGTACACTCTCAAATTCAGATATACTGTGTACCTTATCTACAAAGTTGATATGTTCATAAATCTCATCGGCCAGAATAAGTATACCGGGGTACTCGGCCAATACATCAGCCAGAGCCTTGAGTTCGTCGCGGGTGTATATGGATCCGGTAGGATTTGAGGGAGAATTGAGCATGAGCATCTTGGTCTTGGGTGTGATAGCCGCGCGCAATTGCTCAGCGGTAATCTTGAAGTTGCTCTCGATGCCGGCAGGCACCTCGACCGTAACCCCCTCGGCAAGTTTTACCATTTCCACATAACTCACCCATGCCGGAGTAGGGATAATCACTTCATCTCCGGGATTTATGCAGGCCAGAAGCGCATTG
The DNA here is from genome assembly GCA_947175665.1 of uncultured Porphyromonadaceae bacterium. GTDB lineage: Bacteria > Bacteroidota > Bacteroidia > Bacteroidales > Muribaculaceae > Lepagella. The sequence continues at coordinate 16,106 of CAMWNR010000029.1, read as the reverse complement.
CAGAGTTCCTGCTTGGCACCGTTACCCACCACAATCTGCTCCGGTGTAAACTCTATATTATTCTCGCGCGAAAGTTTATCGCTCACCGCCTTACGCAGACTCAGATAGCCGGCCACCGGTGTGTAACGGCTGAAATTATCATCAATTGCCTTTTTTGCAGCCTCCTTGATATGATGCGGTGTATCAAAATCCGGCTCACCGACCGACATATTGATTACATCTACCCCGCTTGCCTTAAGTTCGGCACTTTTCTGAGACATAGCCAGTGTGGCTGAAGGGGAAAGTTTCTGGATGCGTTCTGATATGAAATTCATGATAGATTTATAAGTTAAAGATATTTTTTGCGAAGATAAGAATTTATTTTAACTTTGCGTAAATAACCGGCATCTAAATTAAGATATTTTGATATGAAACATCTCATGCATTATACCTCCCTCCTGCTGATACTCTTCTTTATCACATCCTGCTCTTCAGATACCGAGGGTCTGCTAAAAAAACTATATGCTACCACCCCGGCCGAGGCAGAGATTGTAGTGGATATCAATATTGAGAAACTTCTCAAAGATTCAGGAGCAAAAGTGAGCAAAGAGGGGGTGAAAGATGCCTCGCGGTTTATCGATCTTATCTCGGAGGGTAACAAGGCTCTCAAAGATAATCTCGATTGGATACTCTCTCCCGAATCGGCCGTCTCCCCGGAGGCCGCGGTGATCTTCACTCACTCCGGTCGCACGGTAACCTCTTTTTTTCTGACCGATCCGGAGAAGTTCCGCACCAATCTGGCCGCTAAGAGCCATGCGGAATGGGAGAAGACTACTGTGGGCAAACAGACTCTCTACATACTGCATCTTCCGGATGGCAACACTTTCGCAGTTGCCGATGATCAGGCTTTTGCCGGACGCGGTATTACCGGCGATTACATCGCCTCTCTTCTCTCACTCTCGGAGGTGGAGAGTTTTAATGGAGTGGATTATGCCGAGAAGATGGCAAAATCGGATGAGGCCGTTAATTTCTGGGGCTCTATCGATGGTCTTTTGCGCGACAGCCAACTCGGATTTGCCGCCAAGGCTCAGGTCAAGATGATGCTCGGGATGTTTTTTAATAATCCTAAATATTTAGTGGGATCGGTAACCAACGATAAGGAGTCGGTGACCCTTACCACCTACATACTCGACAATAATCTGAAACCGTCCAAGTGCGAGTTGGCTATGTCGAAAATAGATACTGACCGTATAGCCGCGCTCGATGGCAACGCTAATTTTGTTACGGCTCTCGCAGTCAGCGGGGATCTTATAAAGCAGATTAACAATGTCGCTTCATCGGCCGGTGGTGCTCTGCCCAAGCAGTTCTCCGAACTCATCGCACCCCTCGACGGCACTATAGCATTTGCCTCCCCGGCTCTTATTTCCGCAAAATCCGATGGGGGCATCACCGAAAATTACCGTCTTTGCGTACCTACAAATGGGAAACAGAACGCCGCACTCAGCCAGTTCCTGCAATCATTCGGCACTCTCACCATCGACGGCAATCTGCTCAATATTGCCAAAGGATCGTATGGCGACGGCAGTCTCCCCCTGGAGTCTGTAGCCAAGGAGTTTAAAGATGCTTGGTTCGGCATGGCCTTTACAGTAGAAAACAAGGATATGCCTCATCTGTCATCGGGCATCATCACGGCGGGTGCATACGATGGCACTATGGCTCTGAAAGTTAAACTCAACCTTTTCTGATGGATACCAGACTCGACAGTATCACTCTCTCCGAGATGCTCCCGGAGGTTTTTGCCGGAGAGTCCATACCTCACTCTGAAGTATGGCTTACGCTCTGCCGCTTCGAGCGTGGCAAACATTACCTTATCGAAGCCCCCTCCGGAGGTGGTAAATCCTCGCTGATGGCTTACATTTATGGGGCGCGCAACGATTATCGCGGACATCTACTCTTTAATGATAAGGATACCTCCGCCTACTCCATAGCCGAGTGGCAGGAGATCAGGCGTCGGCATATAGCATATCTGCCTCAGGAACTTGACCTTTTTCCCGAACTCACCTGTATCGAAAACATACGCCTTAAAAACCGTATCACCGACAGCATACCCGATGCGCGTATTGATGAATGGCTCGACCGGCTCGGCATCTTGTCACGTCGTGATTACCCCGCCGGTAAAATGTCGATAGGCCAACAGCAACGACTCGCCATAATACGCACGCTCTGTATGCCGTTTGATTTCATCCTACTCGACGAACCCGTAAGCCATCTTGACAGCGTCAACAATCAATTGGTAGCCGATATAATATCCGAAGAGGCCGCCCGCCGGGGGGCCGCGGTGATATCCACCTCGGTCGGCAATCCGCTGTTGCTGCATTCTGCCATAAATATTAAATTATGATTAGCAGACTATTACGCAAAAATACATCACCGGCTCGTATAGCCGGATTTATGGTATCAAACCTCATAGGCCTTACCATCATGGCCGTGGGATTGCAGTTTTATCTCGATGCCTACCCTATATGGGATGAGGAGGATTCTTTTCTTAAATCCGAGTACATCGCTATCAATAAAGTCATCGATGCCTCGTCAACACTCGGTGATAAATCTCCCGATTTCACACCCGAGGAGATCGCAGACCTGCAGGCTCAACCGTGGGCGGAACGAGTGGGAGCATTCACACGCGCTGACTTTAAGGTTTACGGATCTTTGGCACTTACCTCCCCCTCGGACAGCAATACCGGGGATACCGTAAATCACTCCGAAAACCGCCGGTTATCTACCGCCATGTTTTTTGAGGCCGTCCCTGATGAGTTTATCGATGTAAAGGATAACGGTTTCCGATGGACACCCGACAGTGAAGAGATACCTATAATAATATCAAAAGATTACCTGGCATTATATAATTTCGGATTTGCCGGAGCCGCAGGCTTACCGCGCATGTCGGAATCGCTCGTCAGCGGTATACCTCTGCAACTCACTACGGTCAGTGCCGACGGCAAGGAGCGCAGGCAGTTTTACGGCCGGGTAGTAGGTTACTCAAATCGCTTCAACACCATATTGGTACCCGAATCATTTATACGCAGTATGAATCAGCGGGATAGCGATCCCTCACGCCTTATTATCGATGTCAATTCGCCCGGCGACACCGCTATACGTGACTATCTCGACGCGAAAGGGTGGGAACAGGCCGGTGACAACACCTCTTCATCCGCAACCTTTATGCTACGCATCATCAGTGGCATCATCATCGCTATCGGCTCCATAATAACAATACTATCACTCTTTATTCTTATACTCTCCATATCGCTGTTAATGGAGAAAAACCGCCGCAAATTACACTCCCTCCTTATGCTCGGCTATCGGCTCGAAGATGTAGCGCGCCCTTACCTGCGTCTCACACTCGGAGCCTCAACAGCAGCGGGATGTTTGGCAGTGGTTGCCGTGATTTTGCTGCGTAATTACTGGCTGGCCCCGCTGCGCAGTCTCGGAGGCGGAGAGGTATCCATAATATGGAGTATCATATTGATAGTATCCCTCACAATAGCAATAATCGCTGTAAATACAGCAACAATCAGACATCGCGTGAAAGAAGCGTGGCGCTGACGCGCGAGCGCATCCCTTAATCCCTTAAGTGCACCCCAAAAGTTAGACACAAAACTTTTGGGGTGCACTTCACTCTCTGCCATTGGGGCTAAATAACGTGACCGGTATAAAAAAGCAATCCGGAGATAATCTGACCGCAAGTTATAACCAACCGAGCGAAATTAATTGTTAAAAATTTGCAAAAATATCTTTTTTTTCGTTACATTTGCATTTGCATTGCCATACTATGCCCTATACTATGGCAATAGAAAATACCTTAAAATACAACATTTTGTAAATCAATGAAATAGGCGTGAAAAACTCTTAATAGGCTACAAGGCTTAGCAAAATTATGCTCTTTTTTACCTTAAAATCAAAGATTTACGTTCATACACCTCAAAATTTAGAGAGAGAATTAATAATTATAATAACAACTAATGTAGAACTAAATCAATTCCTGCATGAAAAATTACAGTTTTCATCTGAATCGGAAATTCTGGGTGACTGTCGCTATGGTGATAGCCCTTGCATTTCCTGCTTTAGCTCAAAAAATCACCGTTACAGGTACGGTGCTTGATGAGTTTGGCGACCCGATGATCGGCGCCACAATCATGCAAAAAGGTACCTCCAACGGCACAGCAGCCGACATCGACGGTAACTTTGAGTTAAGTGTAGAGCCTAACGCCACTCTCGTAGTGAGTTATGTAGGCTATGATCCTATGGACGTAGCGGTCAATGGTCAGAAGCACCTTGAAATCGTCCTTAAAGAAAACGCTACTCTCCTCTCCGAAACTGTAGTTATCGGTTACGGTACTGTCAAGAAGTCTGACGCCACCGGTTCGGTAGCGATCGTACGTCCTGATGATGTAGACGCCGGTATCTCTACTTCAGCACAAGACCTCCTCGTAGGCGCAAGCCCGGGTGTGGTTGTTACCACTTCAGGCGGTGACCCCTCAGGCAACGCTAACATCCGTATCCGTGGTGGTTCTTCTCTGTCAGCATCAAATGACCCCCTTATCGTTATCGACGGTGTGCCCCAGAGCAACCAGAGCAACGCCGGTGGTACTAACGCGCTGACAATGCTTAACCCCCAGAACATCGAGTCAATGACTATCCTTAAGGATGCTTCCGCTACCGCTATCTACGGTTCGCGTGCATCTAACGGTGTGATCATCATCACTACCAAGAAGGGTAGCAGCGGTCGTCCGCAGGTTAACTTTGCAGCAAACTTCCACGTGAACACTGCTCGCAAAACCCTCAAGATGATGAACTCTCAGCAGTTTGTAAACCTCATGGAGCAGTATGGTTCGGAGAGCGCTCTACAGCAACTTTACGCCAATCCGGTTAATCCCGAGGCAGGTGTTACTCCCGGTTCTGCTGAAAACCTTTACGATACCAACTGGCAGAAAGAAGTGCTCCGCACTGCATTCTCTCACGACTACTCTCTGAGCGTAGGCGGTACTGTAGGTTGGCTCCCCTATCGCGTCAATGCATCTTATACCAATAATCAGGGTATCATCAAAACTTCCGGCATGGAGCGCGCCACTGTAGGCTTCAACCTTACTCCGAAGTTCCTCCAGGATCACCTCTCTGTCGCCTTGAACGCTCAGGGTTCTTGGGTACGCACCAACAACGCTGCCGGCGTTATGGGCGGTGCTATCGGTATGGCTCCGGTATATCCTGTTATGGCTAACTATACTACCCTTAACAGCGATGTCAATCCCTACAACGGTTTCTTCAACCTCTTCCTCGGTGACGGTATGCCCCAGGAGAACGCGTCTGAAAACCCCGTGCAACTTCTCAAAAACCAGCGCACTGTAGGTAAGACCCTCAACTCTACCGGTAATATCGCTATCGATTACTCTCTCCACTGGCTCCCCGAACTCCACTTCAACCTCAACCTCGGTTATCAGGTTTCTAAAAACAACTCTACTACCGATGTTGACGCCAACTCTATCATGGCATGGAGATCTAACTATAAGGATGGTGCCGGTACTCACTATAAGTGGTACGAACTTCAGCGTAACACCAACCTCTCATTCTTCATCAACTATAAGAAGCAGTTTGATGCTATCAAGTCTAACCTCGACGTAACACTCGGTTATGACTGGCAGCGCTTTGACTACCACGGTCGCAGCGAGACTCTCATCAACACCCTCGGTTATAACATGGGCTATGCCGGTGGTGCTTTCACAGTTACCGAGAACCCCGCTACCGCTGACCGCATCGGCCACGCTTACGAGAATGCTCCGATGAGCCGTTGGGGTAACATCAACCAACTCGTATCTTTCTTCGGTCGTATCAACTATTCATTTGACGATACTTACCTTCTCACTTTCACTCTCCGTGATGACGGTTCTTCACGCTTCTCCAAGTCTAACCGCTGGGGTCTCTTCCCCGCTCTCGCACTCGGTTGGAAGATCAACAACATGTCATTTATGGAGCATACCCGCGGCTGGCTCGACGACTTCAAGTTGCGTCTCGGCTGGGGTGAGACAGGTCAGCAGGACGTAGGTGACTACTTCCCCTATCTCCCGATCTATACTGATTCTTACCAACTCGGTTTCCAATATCTCGACCCCACCGGTTCAGGTCTCTGGATCAACCCCCTCTTCCCGCAGTCTTACAATGCTGACCTGAAGTGGGAAACCACTACTACCTGGAACGTAGGTATCGATATGGGCTTCATGAATAACCGTCTTACTCTCGCAGCAGACTGGTATCTCCGTAAGACCCGCGACCTTCTCTCAAGCGTACCGACCGCTGCAACCAATACTTCAAACTACCAGTTGCGCAACATCGGTAACATGGAGAATATCGGTGTCGAAGTAACTATCGGTGCCAAACCCGTAGTCACTCACGACTTCACTTGGAATACAAGCCTCAACGTAGGTTGGAACAAAAACAAGATCACCAAACTCCAGGGTGAAGGTATCGACTCTGCTATCTCAGCAATCGGTCTTCCCTCAGGTACCGGCGGTAACCTCGCTTACCACATCGTAGGCCAGTCTGCATTTACATTTATGGTTTATGAGCAGGTTTATGACAAAAACGGTGACCCGATCGAAAACCAGTATGTAGACCAGAACTGCGACGGTGTGATCGATGACAACGACCTCATCATGTACCACTCTAAAGATCCTAAGGTTACTCTTACATGGAACAACAACTTCTCTTGGAAGAACTGGGATCTCGGTTTCTCACTCCGTGCCAACATAGGTAACTACGTTTACAACAACCTCAAGTATTCTAACTCACGCGTATACAATGTATCAGCAGCACAGTACCAACTCGGCAACCTCCTCTCTGATACATATCTCTTCAAGAACTCTGCAAGCGCCAACAACCTCCCGCTTTCAAGTTACTTTGTAGAAAACGCAAGTTTCTTACGCTGCGATAACATTACACTCGGTTACACATTCCGCGACCTCTTCAAGGGCAACGGTATGCTCCGTATCTTTGCTGCAGTGCAGAATCCCTTCGTAATCACTACATTCTCCGGTATCGATCCTGAGGAGTTCGGCGGTGTACAGAGCGATCCCTATCCGCGTCCGATCACAACTTCACTCGGTCTTGTGGTTACATTCTAATCTTTATTCTTACTAAAAGTTAGGACATCAATATGAAATCTTTCAATAAAATAATCTTAAGTCTTGGGGTAGCGGCAGCATCTTTAGGTCTCTCCTCCTGCGTAGGCGACCTTGACCTCCAGCCCCGCGACCCGAGTCAGACCACCGATGTTACCAACGACATCGACCGTGTGTTTGCTGACATTTATCTTAACTTTTCCACCTATGGTGCCAATGGTAACTCTCCCGTAGGAGGTTTTGACGGCGGTATGGCCGCTTTCCAGCGCGCTATGTTTATCGCCGAGGAGATCCCGACCGATGAGGCTTGCTGGCTTTGGGACCCCGCTGATTACGGTGCGGCATACAATGGTGGTATGTTTAACCCCAACCAGGGTTGTCTTTATGGCGCTTACTCTCGCCTTATCATCAATATCACCCTCTGTAACCAGTTTATACAGAATGTAGACAACGGTTACTTCAACCTCGATGAGGAGGGCAAGAAGCGCGCAGCCAACTATCGTCTGCAGGCTAAGGCTCTCTGGGGTGCATGCTACTACTACATGCTCTCTTTCTACAACCGCGTACCTTACGCTGACGAGAATACTCCCGTAGGTGCTCTCCCCACTCAACTTTCACGTACTGAAGTTTACAACCGCGTTACTGCGGCTCTCGAAGACGTAGTGGCTGAGTTCGGTGCAAATCAGGTACCTGTATACGGCTTTGTAGGTCTTGATATGGCTGAGTCTGTACTCGCCAAGATCTACCTCAACGCCGAGGTATTTACCGGTACTCCCGCTTATGATAAGTGCTATGCTCACTCTAAGAATGTCATCGACCGTCTCGGCAAGGGTGGCTATTATGGCAATGGCCTTGCACGCAGTTACAACGCTCTCTTCGGCGCCAACAACGACAAGTATGTTATCGGCAACGCAGGCAGCGATGTAGACCAGAACTGCGACGGTGTGATCGATGACAACGACCTCATCATGTACCACTCTAAAGATCCTAAGGTTACTCTTACATGGAACAACAACTTCTCTTGGAAGAACTGGGATCTCGGTTTCTCACTCCGTGCCAACATAGGTAACTACGTTTACAACAACCTCAAGTATTCTAACTCACGCGTATACAATGTATCAGCAGCACAGTACCAACTCGGCAACCTCCTCTCTGATACATATCTCTTCAAGAACTCTGCAAGCGCCAACAACCTCCCGCTTTCAAGTTACTTTGTAGAAAACGCAAGTTTCTTACGCTGCGATAACATTACACTCGGTTACACATTCCGCGACCTCTTCAAGGGCAACGGTATGCTCCGTATCTTTGCTGCAGTGCAGAATCCCTTCGTAATCACTACATTCTCCGGTATCGATCCTGAGGAGTTCGGCGGTGTACAGAGCGATCCCTATCCGCGTCCGATCACAACTTCACTCGGTCTTGTGGTTACATTCTAATCTTTATTCTTACTAAAAGTTAGGACATCAATATGAAATCTTTCAATAAAATAATCTTAAGTCTTGGGGTAGCGGCAGCATCTTTAGGTCTCTCCTCCTGCGTAGGCGACCTTGACCTCCAGCCCCGCGACCCGAGTCAGACCACCGATGTTACCAACGACATCGACCGTGTGTTTGCTGACATTTATCTTAACTTTTCCACCTATGGTGCCAATGGTAACTCTCCCGTAGGAGGTTTTGACGGCGGTATGGCCGCTTTCCAGCGCGCTATGTTTATCGCCGAGGAGATCCCGACCGATGAGGCTTGCTGGCTTTGGGACCCCGCTGATTACGGTGCGGCATACAATGGTGGTATGTTTAACCCCAACCAGGGTTGTCTTTATGGCGCTTACTCTCGCCTTATCATCAATATCACCCTCTGTAACCAGTTTATACAGAATGTAGACAACGGTTACTTCAACCTCGATGAGGAGGGCAAGAAGCGCGCAGCCAACTATCGTCTGCAGGCTAAGGCTCTCTGGGGTGCATGCTACTACTACATGCTCTCTTTCTACAACCGCGTACCTTACGCTGACGAGAATACTCCCGTAGGTGCTCTCCCCACTCAACTTTCACGTACTGAAGTTTACAACCGCGTTACTGCGGCTCTCGAAGACGTAGTGGCTGAGTTCGGTGCAAATCAGGTACCTGTATACGGCTTTGTAGGTCTTGATATGGCTGAGTCTGTACTCGCCAAGATCTACCTCAACGCCGAGGTATTTACCGGTACTCCCGCTTATGATAAGTGCTATGCTCACTCTAAGAATGTCATCGACCGTCTCGGCAAGGGTGGCTATTATGGCAATGGCCTTGCACGCAGTTACAACGCTCTCTTCGGCGCCAACAACGACAAGTATGTTATCGGCAACGCAGGCAGCGATGTAAACGAGATTATCTGGTCTATCGTAGGTGATGAGATCAACCTCACTTCATTCTCAGGCGCAGGCTTCCTCCAGGCAGGTTGGATCGGTGATAACGGTGTTAACCCCACCGCCGGCAAACCGACTCAGGATAAGGCTCTCGATGGCAAGATCGAAGACACCGACAAGGGTCAGATCGTGTACAAATACTATGAATCTAAAGATGATTACGATGCTGCTGTAAAAGCATACGGCGAAAACAAGGATTGGCAGAACACCGTATCTGAAGTTGTCAACGGTGTGGCTTACTCTTTCGATCCCGATGCTGTAGGCTATGTGGCTCAGTCTTGGTACAACGCCGGTTTCGGCTGGAAGTGTATGGTAGCGCGTAAATCATTCGTTCGCAAGTTTGAATGGGATGACGTGGATATGTCAGTATCTTCTGACCGTCGCGTATCGCTCTGGCAGACTTCTGCTCACGGCTTTACCGCTGAGAACCCCTCTCTCGTAGGTGATGACTGGGGTAGCAACGGTTACCTCTGCCCGAAATATTCTAACTGGGCTTATAACGATGACGGCACTATCAACGAGGCTGAATCACCCACAAATATCGCTAATGCCGCAGGCGACTATGCCGCTATCCGTCTTGCCGAGGTTTACCTCATGGCTGCCGAGGCTATCCTGCAGGGTGGCGGTGGCTCGCAGGCCGAGGCTCTCCAGTATGTAAACTGGATCCGCCAGCGTGCTTACGGTGATGCTCCCGGCGATCAATCTCACTACTGGTTGTCACTCAGCATGACCGACCTCCAGGACGAGCGTTGCCGCGAACTTTACCAGGAAAATGTACGCCGCAGTGACCTCATCCGCTGGAACCTCTGGTGCACAGGCTACACTTGGGAATGGAAAGGTGGCGTGAAAAACGGTACCAACATCCCCGAATACACCAAGTGTTTCCCCATCCCGACTCGCGTGATGACTGCATCTAACTTCGAGCAGACTATCGGTTATTAATCTAAATCAAACTGATCAATAAAATGAAGAAATTATCAATTATATGTGCGATGGCAGCCTTGGCTCTCGGATTTACTTCTTGTAAGCAGGAAGATAATCCGCAGTACAAGGATCCCACTACGTTTACTATCAACGAACCCGCACTTAAGGAACAGGCATTCCGTACAGCCAAGGAGATGACTGATCCTGAGACTTTCAACCTTTTCGCTTCTCAGCCTGATTACGGTTACTCCGCAGTCTGCAACTATTCTGCGCTCGTATCTCTTGATCCGGAAGCACCCCTTGATGAGTGGATCGAACTCACCAACACTCTCCCCACCTCCGGCGCTATGGCTATCCAGACTTTCGAACTCGGTGCTGCCATCAACGTTCTTCTGAATGTAGAGGATGAGGCTGACTTTAATAACCGCGGACTGGCTAATGAGGTGTTCGCACCTTACTTCCGCGCGGTTTGCGAAATCCCCGGTATCGAGGGTAGCCGCATCGTAAGTTCGAATATGGTGCAGTATAACAAGGTTATGATCCAGTATGCCGAGAAGAAACCGGGATGGATCTACATCTGCGGTGATGTGGCAAATATCACTACCGGTAAGGCTAACGGATTTACCGCTCCCGGTGTGGCTAACGAAGCCGCCTATATGGAAAACTGGAGCCTCTTCGAGCCCGAAGACATGATCGGCCAAAAACTCTATGTAGGTGTATTCAACCTCACTCCCAAGGAGACTGCCACTGCTCCGGAATATACCGGCAACCCCGATGATTGCGCACAGTTCCGCTTCTTCACCCAACTTCTCGGATGGACTACAGAGGCATCGCTCGGCTCTAACGAGGCTGACTTCTACTGCGAGCCTATCACAGATAAGGTTGATGCAGGTTACACCGGCGACATCGTACCTCAAGGTCTTGGTAACTGGGGTGTATATGTTACAGAACCCACTCCTGTAACTATCGTAGTTGACGTAAATGAAAATAAGATCTACGTTAAACTCGGTGAGCATAACGTGACATTCCTCGGCCGTACACCCGAATTCGAATAATTTAGCAGACCCGATGTTATGCCGGGGTCTATCCCGGCTCCGGCATACATCTATATTGCATAAATAATTTACAACTGAGAAAAATTTTTATGAAAACTATCAAATTCATATCAGCCTTAACTTTGATTCTGGGTCTGGCGGCTTGCGAAAATTACGACCTCCCCAACCCTCCGGGTCAGAGTTATCCCCAACCCGACGGATACCTGGAGAATTCAGATATCGAACTCGGTGTGGTAGATGCTCCCATCAATCTCATCGAACTCAATGCAGCCAATGAGAATGTAAAGGTAGCCACAATTGAGACTCTCAATAACTTCCCCGAAGGTTACGACCTAACTATCAATATGGAAGTAGGCAATAACATTGAATTCTCCAAGAAGACTACTATCGCCACTACCATCACCGATAACGCTATCTACGTTAACCCGGATATGCTTAACGGTGCTATTCAGGAAGTTATCACCAAAAAGCCCGGTACTTATAACCTCCCGGCGCGATTCATAGCATACGCTACCCGCGGCACTACCAACCTTCGCCTCGGTGGCATCAACGCTTATTATGGCGATGAGATCCTTAACGTGCGTACTCTTGATGCAGATAAGGTAATCGAAGACAGTTACTATCTCGTACCTTGCACTGCTGCCGGCACACCCGAGTTTGCCAAGGCTGTCAAGATGAACAACACTGCAGGTGATAACGTTTCAGGCTACGACAATCCCGAATTCGCTCTCCAGATCGAAGTACCCGAAACCGAAGATTACTACTTCGTAATCGCTCCCGCATCGGCAGTCGAAGCCAAGGATGCCAACGAAGTATACGGTGTCAACATGTCTACCGACGGCACTTCAGGTAAACTCTCTACTTCATATCCTGCCCTCAACATGCCGCTCAAGGGTTCTGTACTCGCTACCATCAACATGGAGCAGGATTCATTTACCCTCACTTACGCATTTAATGTACTCTACCCCGTATCAGGTAGCGCTGCTGCTACTTCAGTAATGCCGCTCTATACCGAAAACTTCATCAACTTCTACGGTGTGACCGCTATCAATCAGAGATGGCAACTCTACACTCAGGCTGATAAGAAGGGTATCAAATTCTCTGTAAACTCAGAGGTAGAGCCCATCGTAAGCGAAGACGGTTTCGAACAGGAAGGTGAAATCATGGTTACTACAGGCAGCGCTTCTATCACTGCTCCCGTCAAGGGCAACACTCTTTACTACATCGACCTCAACCTGGTGAAATATACTTACACCATGAAGGCTCTCACAACTCTCGGTGTGGTAGGTAATGCCAACGGCTGGAATGAGGTAGATAACGTTAAACTCACCGCATCTAAAGACCTCAAGACCTGGACTGCTACTGATGTTGAAATCGATGGTGACTTCAAGATCAATGCCAACGAGGCTTGGGAATACGACTTCGGTGGTGTACCCGTAGTTACTACCACAGGCGAACTTGTTTACACCCTCCAGTTCAAGGGTAGCAACATGAACGCTCCTAAGGGTAAATATGATGTGAAGATCGACTTCTCCACAGCCAACTATACTCTTACACTTATCAAGAAGTAATAGCCCACGCTAATACAACCCCAAGAGGCTGTGCTGACTGCACAGCCTCTTTTTTTGGCTCAAAAAAAAGCCGGGCGAGATTTCTACAGTGCAGGCAGGGGCGCAATTTATTGCGCTCCTTCCGGTTGCGGCCGCTTAGATATTTTTGTTTGGGAGGCCGCAATTTATTGCGCCCTTACCGGTATATATAAAATTTAAGGAAAAAATATTTTTTTTGATAAAAATTTGTCAAATTAAAAATTAATCTATAATTTTACAGCGCATTTAGGCACAGGCTTTTTCTAAATAGGATTTTCTCAGCGGATTCTTACGTATGTATGCGCGTATCAATGCCATACCACACAATTTCGAATAGCGCCATCTCTGAAGATTCCTATCGAAAAACTCAGGATTTAAATTTGAATATTTTAATAATTTTTGTTTAACCAATAAATCTATTTTTCAGAATGAAGAAATTTTACGCTTTTGCAGCAGCAGCCCTCATGGCAGTAGCGGCTAACGCTCAGACTCTTTACATCTGCGGTGCAGGTGATGGTCTCGAATGGACTCCCGAAACTCCCGGAACTGTACCTATGGTAGACGGTAAATATGTAATGGAAGTTACTAACCTCACTCAGTTCAAACTCTCTACTGAGTCTGGTGATTGGGATACATTTAACGCTGCCGCTCTCGGTTGCACTTACGGCTCTGAGCCCGGTGTAGAAGTAACACTCGAACTCGGCTACGCTGACAACATCGTTGCTCCCTGGAAAGGTGACTACACTATCACTGTATCAGGCGACATGTCTACAATCGTACTTACTACAACTACTCCCAAACCCGATGAGAATGCACTTCCCGAACTCTACTTCCGTGGCGACATGAACGGTTGGGGTGCTGAGGCAGAATGGAAATGGGAAGCACTCAGCGCTACTCAGTTCCGTTTCACTTGCGCTGAAGGTCAGGCTATCCTCGTAGGCGAAGGCTTCAAGATCGCTGATGCTGACTGGAACACATACAACTTCGGTGCCGGTGAGGATCCCACTATCCTCCTCGACTTCGAAAACCAGATCTTCGCAGGTGGCTCTTCTGCTAACCTTTCTCTCGAAGAGGAATTTAACGGTGTAGCATGGTTCCACATGGTAGAAGGTGAAGAAGGTATGGAATACTACCTCGAACTCTCTAACGACAAATCTTTCACTCCCGAATGGTACGACGACTCTGCAGTTGAAGAAGTTGCTGTAGAAGAAGGCGAAGCAGTTTACTACACTCTTCAGGGTGTGAAGGTTGCTAACCCCGCTAACGGTATCTACGTTGTAGTTAAGGGTGGCAAGGCTGTTAAGGCTGTTGTAAAATAATCATCACTGATTATACTTAATACAATCCTTATTGAAGGATGGCATTTTTGCCATCCTTCATCTTTTTTTATATACATCTTTGCAAAAATATCTTTATATCCATTTATATCTCTTTCCAAAACAATTTTATATATATTTATATCCCTATTCTCAAACATTTTGACTAATTTTGTGTATTATTAATATGGATACTTTAGGTCAGAATGAAAAGCCTGAGTCTCACGACATACTTGACCGGGCTACCAACTCAGAATATAAGTACGGATTTACATCCGATATTGATACAGAAATTGTACCCCCGGGTCTCTCCGAGGATACCATTCGGCTTATATCAAGATTGAAGCAGGAACCGGAGTGGCTCTTGCAGTTCCGTCTTGATGCCTATCGCTATTGGCTTACGCTAACCCCGCCTGATTGGGCGCATCTCGATATACCCCCGATCGATTTTCAGGCTATCTCTTATTATGCAGCCCCCAAGAAAAAAGAACTCAAGAAGAGTCTCGATGAGGTAGACCCGGAACTCCTTGATACCTTCAATAAACTCGGCATATCGCTCGAAGAGCAGAAACAACTCTCAGGTGTGGCCGTTGATGCTGTAATGGACTCGGTGAGCGTGAAAACCACTCACCGCGAAAAACTGGCCGAACTCGGTGTAATCTTCTGTTCTTTTTCCGAGGCGGTAAAAGATTACCCTGACCTGGTACGCAAATATCTCGGTTCGGTAGTAAATTATCGCGATAATTTCTATGCCGCCCTCAACTCTGCTGTATTTTCAGACGGTTCCTTTGTTTATATCCCCAAGGGTGTGAGATGCCCTATGGAACTATCCACCTACTTCCGTATCAATGCCGCAGGTACCGGACAGTTCGAGCGTACCCTTATCGTAGCCGATGATGATGCTTACGTATCCTATCTCGAAGGATGCACAGCGCCTATGCGTGACGAAAACCAACTCCATGCCGCCATTGTAGAGATCATAGTCGAGGAGCGCGCTGAAGTAAAATACAGCACAGTTCAGAACTGGTATGCCGGCGACAAGGATGGCAAAGGGGGTATCTATAATTTTGTTACCAAGCGCGGCTTATGTCGCGGGCATCGATCCAAGATCTCCTGGACTCAGGTAGAGACCGGATCGGCCATTACATGGAAGTACCCCTCGTGTATCCTGAAAGGTGATGAATCGGTAGGGGAATTCTATTCGGTAGCCGTAACCAATAATTACCAGCAGGCCGACACAGGAACCAAGATGATCCATATCGGCAAAAACTCCCGCTCTACAATTGTGAGCAAGGGTATCTCGGCCGGCAAATCTCAAAACTCCTACCGCGGTCTTGTCAGAATCGACAAGCACGCCGAAGGCTCCAGAAACTTCACCCAATGCGACTCACTGCTGATGGGCGACAAATGCGGAGCCCACACATTCCCATACATCGACATCCGCAATGACAGGAGTGTAGCCGAGCACGAAGCCACCACTTCAAAAATCAACGAAGAGCAATTATTCTACTGCCGCCAGCGCGGCATACCGATGGAGGAAGCAGTAGCACTGATAGTAAACGGCTACGCCAAAGAGGTAATGAACAAACTCCCGATGGAATTTGCAGTAGAAGCCCAAAAACTCCTCCAAATCACCCTCGAAGGCTCAGTAGGCTAACCCCTCCCCT
>CAMWNR010000028.1 GCA_947175665.1 uncultured Porphyromonadaceae bacterium | reverse complement strand
CTCATCAACGCCTAATTCCGTTTTATGATGTCGAGACAACCGGTGGTTACGAAGGGAAAGTATCTGCGTCTGATGAGGGCGAACTTGCCGGTTACATACAACCCGGAGGCTGGTTTGATGAGAAGGAAACAGCAGCCATCCGACATGTGGGAGATTCAATGGTGGAGTATCCTAATGGGTGTATATTGGCTGTAAGGAAAGTTTATGACCGCAGATTACTCGTATATGGTCGTAACTATGTGATAGAGACAAGAGAGTATAGAATTACCAAACGGGTGCAAAAAGGTGAGGATAATGACACGTTGATGCTTTATTCGACTAATACTGAAAAATATGAAGATGGCCGTCTTATCCATGAGCCGTTTAGTATTGCTTTCGAGGATATAATAAACATCTACAGCGTTCTCGGATACATTGTTAATCAGATGGGTGATATAAGGTTAATAAGAACAAGATGAGAAATAAAAACAATTATAAACAATAGATATGAAGTATTTCCAAGACATTTGGAATAATCAAATTAAAATGAACGATACTAATGTAAAAATTGGGTTCTTTAACCGATTATTGTTGGCTATTCCATTTATTCGTCATTTAAAGGCCAAGAATTATATTCGCAAACATCGTGATGAATGCAAATTGATTGATATGGTAAATCGTTCTTATGGCTATATGCACGCCTCGAACATTGTGAAGTTATATAATGATGGAAGAGTAGATAAACAGGTTTTTTGTAGTCCCGACTATCACAAATATATAGTTTGTCATTTATTTGGTAAAAAAGTTAAAGATATCGCAGAACAAATTAAAATCGAAAAAGCCAGACTAAGGAATAAAGCCAATTATGACGTATTTCTTGTCCACCTCCCGTCAAAACAAGATATAGGGCAAAGTAGTACAGTGGCCTTCGTTGTGAATCCCCGGAACAAGGCCTTTTTCTATACCTGGGAATGGTCTGTCAATAATAGTCGTATAATATGTTCATTTGATGACAGATCGCATTTAAATTTTGGTTTGTGTAACGACAAATCTGAATTTGTAAAACGAATCATTGAATTATCCAATGAATAAATACCTGTGAGAATCTAAGAAAGTTGCATTTTGATAAAGTGTTCTGTTGAGGGTATAGTGGTGGATGAGTCGGATTACTTTACTCAGAGGATAGTTTAGCGAATGGTTAAATACCCGATTATGAGGAGATATAAGATTACGGCATCAAAATTGCTGATTTTAAGTATTGTTTTTTATATCGCTGGTCTTTTTGCTATGCAAAAAATCGATATAGAAGAATTGAAAAAGACCGGGGCTGCAGAACAGGAGATAACAACGTATATTAACAGTGATGGAGAGGAGCAGGAATCGGAGAGTTTTATAGAGATAGATGGAATTGGGCCTTTATTAACATACAAAGATATTTATCTTTCCGTAATCCCATTTACGATAATCTCTTGCATTCTGGGTAGGATGATATTTAATAGTACTGATGAAATAAGATTTATGATATACACCAATTGCATTATAGGATTGTTGCTTGTATGGCTTACTACTTGGGCAAATGCACTATCAACCATATTGTATTGGTGTGGGGTGATTGCAGGATCTTTTATACCCAATTCTGAAGATGATTAAAATAAAAAAACGATGTTTCAACTGATAAGAAAAACAATAGGTCTGATCCTAATACTTGGATCGTGGCTATCAGTGACAAGTTGTGCTACGACAGATGCCGCGCAGAATCAGTCGGTGTATATCTGCACCGGACCGAAAGCAAAAGTGTATCATTCCACCCCTAACTGTAAGGGATTGAGCAGATGCAGTGATACAATCAAGAAAGTTTCCAAATCGTCTACAAAACGTAAGGGGTGTCGGATATGTACAGAAAATTAACAGACTCAAAACATGAATGATTAACTCCAGTTTTCCTTATATTCTCCAGTGAGTAATAAGAAAGCAAAATCGGCCTGTACCATTGCTTCTTCTGCATAATTGAATTTTAGAGCATAGTGCATGAAAAGTTTGCGATAGAGACGTTTGTATCGCCAATGTTTAATAAGTCTGATTGTCTTTTCCATAAGCGCAAATATAATTTGCCGATTTCGTAAGTAAACTTTAAGTTTTGAAATATGAATACCTCCCGATTCAACATATCCAATGAAGAGATGAAAAGTTGTGAGCGTGAACTGCGCGAAATTCTTGATATAAAGCCATGGGAAGGCGATTCTTCAGGACTCTATGATGATAATGAAGTAGACTTCTTCGGCATACTCAAAGAGTGTGCATGGAATATCCTCCATGAGAACCCCGGCACGGAGTTCGGAGACTGGCAGATGATGCTTGTCGAACACTATCCAAGTGAGGTGGTGGATGCACTCGGAACCAGCCCCACTGACGTTTTCCCGGCATTGGCTGATATGTGGGATTGCAACGACTACCATGATCCTGATACCGACATGTGTCACACCTTCGCAGAGTGGGCGGAATACTTCGCTACAGATCGGTCGGTAGAACTTTATGATTTCTTATCAGAAGCCAAACGCGAAATAAGGCATTTTAGAGCCAAGTAAAATTTTAATTGATAATTTCCTCATAGGAGTTATTGAAATCGAAATTTAACCCCTCTACGCAAGCGAGAGGGGTATTATTATAACTCAACAACAACATAAAAACAAGATGAATATAGTTAAACGCAGATTATCATATTCGATAGTGAATGGTCGCCTGAGATTGAAATTGCGGTGGAACGGACAGGTTCTAACAATGGGTCTCGGCATCAATATCGACAAAGAATCAGAGTCCGGCAAGATCAAATGGGATGGTAGGCGATGTGTCAACGGAACACGCCACGGCAAGGAGAAAGTAGCCTCATCGATCATCAACCGTCAACTCATGGAAATCGAGAATAAAATTGATATGGCGTTTTACAAGTTTGAGGTAATGGGCTACATCCCTGTTCTGGAGGACATGAAACGCGAATTGATTGCCGACTACGAAGAAAAGCAGGCAAAGAAAGCAGCCGACACTGTGGAGAGCCTTTTCAACCGATTCATTGGCGAAGAATCGGATGAGAAGGGATGGAGTTTCAACACTGTCAAGAGTGTGATGATTATCCTGAAACTTGTAAAACAGTTTGACCCGAAAGCCAAGATTAATCAGATTGACCGTGATTGGCTATCCCGCTTCGTGAATTATCAGAAGCACCATCGCCTGGCCGGTCAAGCCAATGATGCAAGCGGAAAATCGAAAGGCTACGCCAACAACGTCATAGCCAAGAATTGCAGAATCTTCAAGTGGTTCCTGAAGTGGGCTGTTAACAAAAAGATTGTTGACAGAGCGCTTGTAGATGATTTCCGGCCAACACTGAAAACAATCAAGAAGCCGGTCATATTCCTGACATGGGAGGAACTTATGAAGTTCTGGAATATTGACCTTTCAGCCATGCAGGATATCCGACTGGATGAGGCAAGGGATATTTTTTGCTTTCAATGCTTTACTTCGCTGAGATATTCGGATGCCCACAATCTCCGGAAAGTGCAGGTCACAGATGAAGCAATTACGATCACAGCGCAGAAAACCGCTACTCCGCTCGAAATTGAACTTAACAAATATTCCCGTGCAATCCTCGAGAAGTATGCCGGTACTCAAAGCGAGTATGCATTGCCACGAATGACTGTATCCAATCTCAATCAGTTTCTGAAAAAACTTGGAAAACGTCTGGAGATTGATACGCCCGTTTCTGTCTCGCAGTTTTACGGCTCAGCAAGGCAGGATGAGGTAAGGCCGAAATACGAATTGCTATCCTCGCATGCCGGTCGAAGAACTTTCATCTGCAACGCTCTTGCGATGGGAATTTCGCCCTCTGTTGTGATGAAGTGGACCGGCCACTCGGAATATTCGGCAATGAAGCCATACATCGACATAGCCGATGACATCAAGAAAAAATCCATGAAATTGTTTGACGAGCAATAATCGCTCTATGACACAATGCTTATATTCCTTATTGTCAGATATTTACAAGGAAAATGGGTACGCAACTGAATTTTTAAAGCAAAAAATGGGTACGCGTACCCATTTGCGTACCCATTTTGGGGTTGACATCCCATTTTTGCGTACCCAAAATGAGGCATCACTAACTCTCGGAATACGCGGGATTTAGATTAAAAATACCCCAAAATATAACATTTAACATCATGATTAACATAAGTTTAGGTGTTGTGGTAACTTGCTGTAAATAAACAGATAGGGGCGCCGTTTGACGCCCCTATCACGATTCCACTATAAACTATATCTAACTAAACTTTACTTACGGTGCTCTATTCTCTCGAACTGAGACTTCCGTTTTGATTGCTTTTGTACTATTCTAACGCGTACATTTTCATTTTGTTGATGAGTTTAGATGAGTTTAATTTTATTCTACAGTCCTTAACATTAGACACTTTTATTGTTAAAATTTTTATCATTCTTTCTCATCCGAATAGCACAATTCTAAGGTTACATAATCCGAAGATAATCTTCTATCTCGTATTTTGTAACCCGAAGATAATCTGTTATCCCGTATTGTCTAACCTTAAGATTATCCGTTATCCCGTATTTCCTAACCCGAAGATAATCTGTTATCTCGTATAGTCTAATCCGAAGATTTTCTATCTCGGGTTGTGTATTCTCGTTAAGGTTATCCCAATTGGGGCAGAATCTTTTATTTGAACTGATTTATGTCGGGGATATAGTCAAATCCTACTGATTTTAATTTTTCTTTTAATTCAGGTTCATCAATATCCAATCCTTTACATAATTCGGTAAGGTTTGGATACTCATCACGCAGTTTCATGTTGATAAAACTAAGTAGCATTATCGGATCTTTTGGTATACTCATAATTTTTATGTATTATTTATTTTATTTTTAATTTTCAATTGTCTTTAGATTAAAAATAAGCGATGTACGTTATGATATGGCCTCCGGCACTTTTTGCAGAATTACTAATTTATGCTAAATTTGCAATCAATTTGGGTATCTGCTGTTTTGCACTTGATTTGCATAAGTCCGCTGCCCCTATTTTCAATCTTTCTGTTTATGAAACAATATACGTTTAGACAACGGATTATTATATTTATTTGTTGCTTGCTTGGCGGTTTTTCTATCTCGTTTGCATGCACATCGGCGATAATATCGGCTGATGCTTCTGCTTCCGGGCGTCCTATGCTCTGGAAGCACCGCGATACCTCTAACACCGATAATAAGGTTGAATACATTTCGGGTGAAGATGGAGAATTTTCTTTTGTCGCTCTGTTTAATGCAGATGATAAGGAGTGTAAGGAGGCTTGGATAGGCATGAATGAGGTCGGTTTTGCTGTTATGAATACGGCATCTTATAACATTAAAAACGATAATGTACCGGCTTCAAAAATGGATAAAGAGGGTCTGCTGATGGCGATGGCTCTGAAGGCTTGTACCACAGTTGAGGATTTCGAGAATTTTCTTATCAATCTGCCCAAGCCTATGGGAGTGGAGGCCAATTTTGGAGTAATTGATGCATACGGCAACGGTGCTTTTTATGAAACCAATAATGATTCATTTGTAAAGTTTGATCTCAAGCAATCTCCTAACGGTGTTTTGATACGTACTAATTACAGTCACTCCGGTAGAGCCGGTGAAGGTTACGGATATGTGCGCGAGGCAAATGCCGAACATTTACTTCTCCCCTATCTCGGAAATGCATCAGTGACTCCGGAGTTACTAACGGAATACTTGTCGCGCAGTTTTTATCATGATGTAAAGAAGTGTGATGTGCTTCAAGAGGAGAGTGGTAAGTGGATGGTAGATGAAGATTTTATACCTCGATATAAATCTACGGCTACAGTAGTGATAGAGGGGATAATACCTCTTCAAGCAGGGGCTGATATTGACAGAAATACAGATATAATACCTCAGTATATTATGTGGACCGGTCTTGGTTATCCTCCTTGTGCAGAGATATATCCGGTGTGGTGTCATCCGCAGGGTGTTGACGAGGGGTTGAGAGGTATTGCCTTTAAAGGTCGGTCACCTCTATGCAATAAGGCAAAGAAGAGACGTGATGAGGTGTTCTCGTATCCGCTCGGTAAAGGTAAGAAAGGTAAAAGCAATAAATATATAAATAAAGAAATATTGATAAATAGTGCAGGTACAGGGTATATACAGACTATTGTGCCTTCAAATATTGCTACCTACTCTTTAATTAAACACCGCAGGGATAATAATGAAATCAGATTCTGATAAAATCAAGATCTCTCAATGGGAGATAGCCCAATTTTTGTTTTTACATAAACGAAAGAATTGGCTTATTTTATCATTAATTGTTTTTTTAAGTATCTTGATAACAGGGATTGTGCTTGAGGATGTCCGGGTGATTATATTGTCATTAATGCTGTTGTTTATAGTTATTCCGATGCTCTATTCTTTTATTTTCATAAAGGATATGCTGCATCCTGATATAGCATTTAATACATTACCTCATACATTTTCGATAGACAGGGAGTCCGGGATTTTAAGCGTGACGGTGTTTTCTAAGCCTGTACAGGATCAGGTTGATACTGCGCCTGAGGATACAGAATATACGACTGATTCGCATGATTCGCGTGATATTGCAGAAGAGATATCCTTTATCAAGGAGATCCCGATGGAATCAATCGGTATTCCATATTTAGGACTTAATAGCGCGATCTATCCGGTATCGGATACGGGAATGATATTTGTACCTTTAAAATCGGATGTTTATCCGCTGGAAATAATAAGCGATAATGGCAAATAAAAACAGATTTTCATATCTCCTGGAGATGGAGGTGCGAGACTACGAACTTGACACTGAGCAGATTGTAAATAATGCAAATTATTTACACTATATGGAGCATACACGCCATAAGTTTTGTGAAGCGGCCGGTGTAAGATTTATAGATCTGCATAACGATGGCATTGATGCTGTAGTGCGCAAGATCGAGATAGAGTATCATACATCACTCCGGAGTGGAGACCACTTTATAAGTGGTCTAAATCTTGAGCGTAAGGGACCGAGATTTATTTTCCATCAGACTATAATGCGTCCTGATGGTGAGATTGTGACAACGGCTACTATTACCTGTGTGATGATTAGAGATGGGAAATTATCAAGAGGAGATGAAGTTGCGGCCTTATTCAAAGCGTATCTTTGATATATGGTTGATCAAGGCTAATGAATGCGCATTAATATCTTTTCCAAAGAGATAATTACAGAGATAATTACAGAGATAATTCGTATCGGTTACCTGGTAATTTGGTAATTATTCCATCAAATTCCAACTCTGACAGCAAACTCATAAGAGGTGCCATAGGGATATGGAGATTGTGATGGATAGAATCTATGAGTTGTGGTTCGGAAGTGAATCTCAGGTAGTCATATATCTTTTTGGCATCTCCCTCAATCTCCGGGAATAGTGAGCGTGTGCCAGGAGGTATGGAGATACCTATAGGGGTCCAATCGGTAATCTCTATCACATCTGCAGCCGAGGTAAGAAGGTTAGCCTTATGGCGACGTATAAGGTGATTGCATCCAGACGATGCCAGATCTGATACTCTGCCTGGAACCGCAAATACATCCTTATTATAATTGAAAGCCAGTGATGCTGTCGACATCGCTCCCCCTTTTATTTCGCTCTCTACAATCGTGATTGCATCCGAAAGGCCGGCTACTATTCTGTTGCGTTGGAGGAAATGACCTCTAAAAGGCTTTGTGCCAAATGGGTATTCAGATACTATCGCTCCCCCTGATCTGATAATACTTTTTGCTAATTCCCTGTGAGCGGCCGGATATAAAGTATCAAGGCCGTGGGCTACCACGGCTACTGTTTTAAGGCCGTTTTGAAGTGCTGCTTTGTGGGCTTCCGCATCAATACCGTATGCTAATCCGCTTATCACACACAGGTCGTTGAAATATCCTCCCAGATCTGATACAAATTTTGAGGTAAACTCCAACCCGGCAGCGGTGCATCTACGGGTCCCGACTATACTTATGGGATGAAGAAAATTTAAATCAGCATCTCCCAAGACATAAACCATCACCGGGGCATCGGGCAGATTCTCAAGTCGCCAGGGATAATTGTCATCACCAAGAAACAGGCCTGTAATTTTATGGTGCTCCATCTTCTCGACTTCAATCCTTGATCTGAAGATTGCCTCATCACGCTTATATCTGTCTACTATATTGTAGGGAGGTTTGAGATCCAAGGTTGCGATCAACTCCTTATCAGTCAGACTAAAGAAATCTTCGGGAGTAATACCGCTATTTTCAAGATGGCGTATAAAATCAGGAGTGACCCCTCTCATAAGAGAGAGAGCCACCCTGTATTGTATCTGTGAGATTTTTTGTGTCATTATCTCGCAGTCAGATTATCAAATTCTATCGAGAACAGTCTGTACCAGTCTGTGTACGGCCGGTTTATAATCGGTATTTGCCTTTGTAAGACGTCGTTCGGCAATAATGCAACATACCGTAAGAGCCTTATGGCCGAGAAGTTTGGCAAGTCCTTGCAGACAGGCAGATTCCATCTCGAAGTTGGTTACGGGTTTGCCTTCAAATCTAAAAGATTCAATCTTCTCATTCAGATCCGGGTCGGCAAGCGGCAGACGCACCATACGGCCTTGCGGAGCGTAAAAACCTACAGCAGCGATTGTATATCCGTGAAGCATATCATCTTTACCGATCTCTCTTACCAACTCTTTATCAGCATCTACAGTATATGGGGCAGCCCAGGTACGGTTCCAATCGGTATGTGCCATAAAGGCTCTCTCAAATTCAAGATCGCAAACTTTATCTCGGTCAGCATAGAAGTTGAGGATTCCATCAAAGCCGGTACCCTTAGTTGCCATAACGAAATCACCTATGTGAATATCCTCCTGTAGCGAACCACTCGTACCGATGCGTACCATCCGCAAGGTGCGATGTTCCGGTTTTACAGTGCGTGTCTTGAAATCCACGTTGGCGAGGGCATCAAGTTCGGTAACCACGATCTCGATGTTATCCGGTCCGATACCATGAGAGATACACAAAAGTTCCTTACCTTTATATTTGCCGGCAATCGCATGAAACTCGCGTGAAGATATATTATAATCTATTTCATCAAAAAAAGATGCTACCATATCTACTCTGCCTGGATCGCCTACGAGAATAATATTGTCTCTGAGTTGATCCGGTCTGAGATGGATGTGAAATACGCTGCCGTCTTCATTTATGATTAATTCTGAGGCAGGAATTACTCTATTGTTTTCCATAATATATAGTTATTAAAGTTAAAGTTATCTACCGGCATACATATCTTCGTAATATTTTTCATATTCACCCGAAGTAATGTTGTCTACCCAGTCTTGATTCTCCAGATACCATTTTACAGTCTTCTCTATACCCTCTTCAAACTGCAGGGAAGGTTCCCATCCGAGTTCTTCTTGAAGTTTTCTGCTATCTATGGCATATCTCAAGTCGTGGCCGGCGCGATCGGTGACATACGTAATCAGATCATCGCTATAACCTTCCGGATTACCGAGCAATCTGTCTACGGTCTTAATCAGCACTTTTATTATATTAATATTTTTCCACTCATTAAAGCCACCGATGTTATATGTATCGGCTACTTTCCCTTTATGGAAAATAAGGTCAATGGCTCTGGCATGGTCTTCTACAAAAAGCCAGTCGCGTACGTTTTCACCTTTGCCATATACCGGCAGCGGTTTCCTGTGACGTATATTATTTATGAATAGAGGTATCAATTTCTCCGGAAACTGATATGGTCCGTAGTTATTGCTGCAGTTGGTAACCAGCGTAGGCATGCCGTAAGTGTCATGGTAAGCGCGTACGAAATGATCGCTCGATGCTTTAGATGCAGAGTATGGCGAATGAGGATTGTACTTAGTAGTCTCAACAAAGAAATCTGCACCGTAAGCATGGTGGTGATCCGAAGACGCCTTTGTTGTGAAAGGAGACTCAATCCCCTCCGGATGAGTAAGTTCAAGTGCCCCATAAACCTCATCGGTTGAGATATGATAAAATAATTTACCCTCATATTTCTCCGGAAGAGAGTCCCAATATTCTTTGGCTGCCTGAAGAAGAGCAAGGGTACCCATTACATTGGTTCGTGCGAAAGTAAAAGGATCCTTAATGCTCCTGTCTACATGACTCTCAGCGGCCAAATGTATAACCCCATCAATTTTATACTCCTTAATTATGTTGCGTACAGCATCGAGATCTGCTATATCGGCCTTGACAAAAGTATAGTTGGTTTTGGATTCTATATCCTTAAGATTTGCAAGATTACCGGCATAAGTAAGTTTGTCAAGATTAACTATGCGGTAATCAGGATATTTATTGACAAACAATCTTACCACGTGGCTTCCGATAAAACCTGCTCCACCGGTAATAAGTATATTTCTTTTAAATTCCATTTTAATAACATTTATTTGTTAAGATTCTCAATACATATAGCCAGAGAATCTGTCCAGTACGGTATCTCCCGGTCAAAGTGTTTCTTGAACTTTGTTTTATCAAGTACCGAGTAACTCGGACGTGTTACTTTTGAAGGAAATTCCGATGAGTGACAAGGTTGAATATTACAATTCTTATTACCTGCTGCGCGTGCTATCTCTTTGGTGAAGTCATACCATGAGCAAACCCCTTCGTTTGAAAAATGATAAACCCCTTCATTGCCTGCAAATTTATTGTTTTCAATGATATCCACTATTGCGTCAGCCAGGTCACCGGCATAAGTGGGCGTACCACACTGATCGAAAACAACATTGAGTTGCGGCTTTTCGGAAGTGAGTTTCAACATTGTCTTAACAAAGTTATTTCCATACTCACTATACAACCAGGCAGTGCGGATTATCAGGCTTTTAACCCCTGATTTCCTTATGGCTTCTTCACCATGCAGTTTAGTAACCCCGTATACACCGGTTGGATTAGCCGGTTCATCTTCATTGCGGGGGGTATTGCCGGAATTACCGCCAAATACATAGTCAGTACTGATATGAATCAGAGTACCGTCATGTGCGGCGATAGCATCAGCCAGATTTTTTACAGCATCAGCATTAAGGATTTCGGCAAATTCAGCATCATCCTCTGCTTTTTCGACATTTGTATAAGCGGCGCAATTTACAATCAGATCCACATCATTGCTATCGACAAACTCAGAGACTGCCTTACGGTCAGTGATATCCAATTCATTGACATCAGTAAAGATGTAATTATTTGCAGAGTTTTTTGCGCTATTTCTTATGCAGTTGCCTAATTGTCCGTTGGCACCGGTTACTAATATATTCATTATTGCTTGGTGTTGAATTTAAAATTCAAAAGGAGAGTCAAAATCACTGAGGAGAGGATGTTTTTTATCCTTATCAGAAAGTAATGCCTCGGATACAGCCATTTGCCAGTCAATACCTAAGGTATCATCTTCGATAGATATCCCCCCATCCGCCTCCGGACAATAGTAATTATCACATTTATATTGGAAGACTGCCTCATCGCTCAGTACTGCAAATCCATGAGCGAAACCGCGGGGAATAAAAAATTGCAGATGATTATCTTCGGTCAACTCGACCGCTACATGCTTACCGTAAGTCGGAGAGCCTTTACGTATATCAACTGCAACATCTATTACTCTTCCTCTCACACATCTTACAAGTTTAGCCTGAGCATGAGGAGGGCGCTGGAAATGTAGGCCACGCATTACGCCGCGGCTTGACTTGCTCTCATTATCCTGAACAAAATCTACATCAGCAACTTTATCTTTAAACTCCTTATGATTAAAACTCTCAAAGAAGTATCCGCGAGGATCTTCGAAGATTCTCGGCTTAATAATTACAACTCCGGGTATATCAGTAGTGATAACTTCCATTTTTTACAGATATTTTATTCCAAATTGCTCTTGTGGGTACGATCGATCTCATTTACAACCTTAACCAAATATTTTCCATATTGATTTTTGAGCATAGGCTGAGCCAATTCCACAATTTTATCCTTACTAATCCATCCCTTGCGATAAGCAATACCTTCAAGGCATGCGATTTTAAGTCCCTGTCGCTTTTCAAGAACCTCCACATATATTGAGGCTTCCGCCAGAGAATCGTGAGTGCCGGTGTCAAGCCATGCGAACCCTCTTGGCAACACACTTACTTTTAATTCGCCATCTTCAAGAAACACCTGGTTTACAGTCGTAATTTCCAACTCACCGCGAGCGGACGGTTTGATTTTGGAGGCTACATCGACCACTTTATTAGGATAAAAATAGAGTCCTACAACTGCATAATTCGATTTGGGGTGGGCCGGTTTTTCTTCGATAGATAAGCAATTGCCCTGATCATCAAATTCTGCTACTCCATAACGTTCAGGATCATCTACCCAATAGCCGAAAACTGTAGCCTTATCATTAGCGGCATCCTCAACAGCCTGAGCGAGAATCTTGGTAAAACCTGCTCCATGAAAGATATTGTCACCGAGTACGAGACAAACATCATCGTCACCTATGAAATCCTTACCGATAATAAAGGCCTGCGCCAACCCGTCGGGCGAAGGTTGCTCGGCATACTCAAAGCGTACTCCATAATCAGACCCGTCACCGAGCAATCTGCGAAACCCCGGTAGATCGGCTGGTGTGGATATTATAAGAATATCGCGAATACCCGCCTGCATAAGACATGATATAGGGTAATATACCATTGGCTTGTCATATATAGGGAGGAGTTGTTTGGATACTCCCTTGGTAATGGGATAAAGTCGAGTACCGGAGCCACCGGCAAGCACGATTCCTTTCATTGGCATCTTGGTTTTTATCAGGGAAGATGACTCCCCCAAATTTAATGTTAAAAATACAATTATAGAATTCAATCGATACCTCACAAGCATCCTTTATACCTTATCAGCAACATAACTTACCTGACAGGCATCATCGGACACTAATTAAAATAAAGTCCCGATATTCCATAAACGCAAATATAGGAAAAAAAATCCAATCCACAAACCATAGTTTTAATGATAAAGAATATATATGGTAATTATAATTGAAGGTTAAGGTATATGACTTTTTTTGATAGATGGGGTTTTGCTGATTTAACCCAATTTTTTTGTGAAGTAGTAAAAAAAAGTAAGAATAAGTGGTGTATAATTCGAAAATAATGCGTAAATTTGCACGCTATCAAAAACGGATAGGAAAAGTGCCGGAGTGGTCGATCGGGACGGTCTCGAAAACCGTTGTACCCTTACGGGTACCCAGGGTTCGAATCCCTGCTTTTCCGCTAATTGAAGAAAACCGATTTACCCCGGGAGACACCGGGTAAATCGGTTTTGTTACTATATATATGGAATATGGAAAATATATGGAATATGGAAAAGAAGTCAGATATTTGGAAAAAAATGATGAGTGGTGAGATTTATGAGGCTTCTCACCCGCATCTCATAAGAGAGTTGGAAAAAACTCGCGAGATGATTTGGGAATTCAATAATCTACGTCCGTCTCAAAAAAGTGAGATGCGCGAAATAATTGATAAATTATTAGGTTCGCATACTGATAATTTTCAGATTAATCAGCCATTCCGTTGCGACTATGGGTGCAATATCCACATAGGTGATAATTTCTTTGCCAATTTTAACCTTACCATACTCGATGAGGCCGAAGTGAGAATAGGTGACAACTGTTTTATAGGTCCGAACGTTAGTATTTATACAGCGTGTCATCCTCTCGATGCCGAAAATCGTAATAAGGCGCTCGAATGGGCAGAGCCGGTCACCATCGGAAATAATGTCTGGATCGGTGGGTCTGCCACATTGTTGCCGGGCGTAAAGATAGGTGATAATGTGGTGATCGGAGGTGGTTCGGTAGTAACCAAAGATGTTCCAGATAATGTAGTTGTCGGTGGCAATCCGGCTAAAGTTATAAAGAATTTGTAATAAGTAAGTACTTACTTTTACAATATCGATTAATTTTCATTACTTACTTAATAAATATACTATGAAGAGTTTTAAATCTAATGCTTGGGTTTTACCTCAACCCGTACTTATTATCGGTACTTATAATGAAGATGGTACCCCAAATGCTATGAATGCAGCCTGGGGAGGTCAGTGGGATTATCACGAACTGTTTATCTCGCTCGGTTCGCATGCCACTACCGACAATCTGAAGCGAATCAATGAGTTCACATTGGCTTTTGCTACCAAGGAATCTCTTCCGGCTGCAGATTTTGTAGGGATAGTCAGTGCAAAAAAAGATCCCGATAAAATGAGCAAAACCGGCTGGACCGCATCAAAGGGAGATAATGTAAATGCTCCGGTCTTTGATTGCTTCCCGATGACAATGGAGTGTCGTATTAAAGAAAAGATTCAAGAATCAGAAACCGGTTTTTATATGGTGGCCGAAATAGTCAACATATTATGTAAGGAAGAATATCTTGATGAGAGCGGACGTCCGGATGTTGAAAAGATGCATCTTATTACATTTGATCCGATCAATAATACTTATATAGAACTTGGTTCTAAGGTTGGTAATGCTTTTCGTGACGGTCTATCACTAAAATAAATTATTGATGAAAATAAATTTTGACAGCCTGCGCAATCTGATGATGGCTGATAGGAGTGTGCGTCGTTTTGATGAGAATAAAGAGATCGATGCCGATGTTTTGTCCAAATTGATAGAACTTACCCGTTATTGCGCTTCAGGTCGAAATGCGCAGCCTCTGCGCTATATGCTTGTAACCTCAGAAGCCGATAAAGAGACACTGTTCCCCTTGTTGAAATGGGCCGGTTATTATCAAGATTGGGATGGACCTGAAAAGGGAGAACGTCCGGCCGCTTATATAGTGCAATGTCTGGATAAAAAATATGGAGAAAATTGCCTGTGTGATGATGGTCTTCAGTTAGAGGCCATCACATTAGGTATGACCACACTCGGTCTGGCAGGATGTATCATCAAGGCATTTAATTCCGTAGAACTAAGTAAAGTATTAAACCTTGAGTCAAGATACTCGCCGCGTTATGTATTGGCACTTGGCTACCCTGCCGAAACGGTAGTTATAGAGGATATGAATGATGGAGAAGATTGTGACTATAAATATTACCGTACTGCCGACGGAGTGCATCATGTGCCAAAAAGGCCGTTAGAATCCTTGATAATCAACTCTAATAACTCTAACTCAAAATAATTAAAAGCCTAAATTACGCTAACTCAAGATAAATCAAGATAAATCACACTTAATCGCGATAAATTATAAATTATTAATAATTGAATATAACGATGCAACCCGGTTGCATCGTTATATTTTTATATTTGCATTACAATATAGATTTAACAAGATAAATATGGTATTTTTGTACTCATTAATAAATATGCTGGCCGAGATGGCTCCATATCTGCTACTCGGTTTCGGCATAGCGGGGATACTATACGCATTTGTGCCCGGTGGATTTTACCGCAAGCACCTTTCGAAGCCCGGTGCGTGGTCAGTGATAAAAGCGGCTCTTATCGGAGTACCTCTCCCCCTTTGTTCATGCGGAGTATTGCCTACCGCGGTTTCACTACGTCGCAACGGAGCATCAAGGGGTGCGTCAACATCATTTCTCATAGCCACACCTCAGACGGGTATTGACTCTATAGCGGCAACTTATTCCCTTTTAGGACTTGCATTTGCTATTATAAGACCCTTAGCGGCATTGATAACAGCCTTTGCCGGAGGAATGATAGTAAACTGGCAGGATAAAAATAGTTCGCAGGAGTGTGTGGAGGAGGTAGACAGTATAGATGCTCCCCAATCGGATTCATTCGGTAAAAAGATAATAGATGCCTTAAGATATGGATATATCGAGATGGTTCAGAATATAGGTAAATGGCTGATAATAGGCCTCGTCATAGCCGCGGCCATCACTGTCTTTGTGCCGGATGGATTTTTTACATTCTTTGCAGGGTATCCGTTATTGGCTATGATAGCAGTAGTGATTGTAGCGGTACCGATGTATGTATGTTCTACCGGATCAATTCCGATTGCTCTTTCACTGATGCTCAAAGGCCTTAGTCCGGGCGCCGCTTTTGTACTCCTTATGGCAGGGCCGGCGGCAAACTTCGCCTCCATAATAATAGTGAGCAAATCACTCGGTAAAAAGACGGCATTTATATACATATCCACTATAGTGGCAGGTGCTATAGCCATAGGCCTTTGTATAGATTACTTAATGCCGCGTGAATGGTTTACGATGCCTCTTACCGTCGGGAATATCTCAAATTGCCACCTGCATGTAGATATATTTTCGGGAATATGTACAGTAATACTTGTGTTATTACTGGTTGCTGCTATGATACTTAAATATAAGTCGGGTCATAGTGAATCACATTGTCAATGTCATAAACATAAAGATAATATGGAAAATCTTATTAATGTAAAAGTAAAAGGTATGACCTGCGGTCACTGCAAAAGTATGGTAGAAAAAAATCTGTTAAAATTACCCGGGGTGGAATCGGTAAGTGTAGATCTTGCTTCCGGTAACACTCAGATTAAAGGAAATCCGGATATATCGTCAGTGCATGAAGTAATTGATGACCTCGGATTTACTCTTGTTGAGGAGTGAAGAAAATTCCTAATCAGATATATAAGTGCTGCACTCTAAAGGTTGGTTACAATTCTTTAGAGTGCAGTTCTTATACAGATAGTTTCACATAGTATGCAACTCTATCTCGGATTAATTTGTTAAAATATATGTATTTTGACTTACACTAAGTTCCTGTGTAGAATTATATATATATAGATAAGATATGGAAAGTATAACTATCGGATTACTGCTCCCATTTTTAGGAACAAGCGCAGGTGCGGCTTGTGTCTATCTAATGCGTAAGAAATTGTCAGGTGTCCTGCAGAAGTCGTTAACCGGATTTGCCGCCGGTGTGATGGTGGCAGCCTCGGTATGGTCGCTGTTAATACCATCGATAGAGATGACCGGTAAGGAGGGTGCGGCATCAATTATACCGGCGACTGTAGGGTTTATGGTAGGTATACTATTCCTTCTGTTGCTTGATAATATTATTCCGCATCAGCATATTGACAGCGAACAAAGTGAGGGTCCTAAATCGCGTTTTTCTAAGACCGCAAAACTTGTATTTGCGATCACTCTTCATAATATCCCGGAGGGTATGGCAGTAGGAGTTGCATTGGCGGGTGCTCTCGAACATAATAGTTACATGTCTATGGCAGGTGCGGTAGCGTTGTCAATCGGTATTGCTATTCAAAACTTTCCCGAGGGGGCGATAGTCTCAATGCCGTTAAGAACTGCGGGCAATTCTCGAAATCGTTCCTTTGTAATGGGAGTATTAAGCGGTATAGTAGAGCCGTTTGCCGCCGCCTTGACAATATTGCTCGCATCGATTATAGTGCCACTACTCCCCTATCTGCTTGCCTTTGCCGCAGGGGCAATGATATATGTTGTGGTTGAAGAGTTAATACCGGAAACACAGGAAGGTCAACACTCCAATATAGGTACTATAGGATTTGCTATAGGATTTGTGATGATGATGGTACTCGATGTAGTTTTAGGATAATACCGAACCCGCAAAATATTTCCAAAGAAAATTAAAGATCCGGCTCTAAATCAGGATGAGTTATCCGGTATTAAAAAGAGTCCGGCAAAAATAACCGGACTCTTTTTAATTTTATTTCGACCCATTATTACAAAAACTGTCAACGTCAGGGTCACAGTAAGTTTTAGGTTTTATTTTACGCGCAAAAACTTTTTATTCCTCAATAGTAATAAGTCTGTACTTCTGCGTACCTACACCGAGTTGCTCGGCATGGTCAAGGATTACTGTACCCATACGCGAATTGATGCGTTCGATAAGATCTTGTTTGCCGGGGTCATCTGAGTTAAACACCATATCTACGCATGCACGATCCAGTGCGACCGGATCAAGAGAGGCAAACACACCGAGATCGCCCATCTTAGGAGCCTCCGGATTACCGTTGCAGTCACAATCTACCGAGAGTCGGTTGGCAACATTTATGTAGAGTATATTATCTTTAGTATAGTCAGTCACTGCTTTGGCTGCTTCTGCCATAGACTCTATAAACACTTTCTGCTCGGCTATAGAGTTCCAGATGCTGTCTACATTCTCGGTTTTGCCACCGGAGTGTATATATGTTTTACCTGCAGATGAGGCTATACCTATAGAGATATTCTTTAGCGCACCTCCAAAGCCACCCATCTGATGACCCTTAAAATGAGATAAAACGATTATAAAATCATAATTTTTCAAGTTCTTACCTACAATATCTTTGGTAAGGTGCTTACCTCCGGTCACAGGGAGTTCGATCTCACCTTCGGCATCCATAATGTCAACACCCGCCAGATCTGTAAATCCATGTTCCTTAGCCGCTTTAATATGTGCTTCGGTGGTGTTGCGATTGCCGGCGTATGCGGTGTTACATTCGATAAAGGTACCGTTGACCAATCTTACAAAGTCTGAGATGAGCGCGGTATCAAGATGGTTTGACTTATTTGACTCACCGGTAGAGATTTTAACACCGATATTACGTCCTTCGGCCTTACGCCCCAAGGCGTTGTAAACCTTGATAATATTCTGCGGGGTAATATCTTTAATATAGTAAACTGTAGAGACAGAATCACAAGTGTGCTGTTTGCAACAAGTGTTATCAGCAGCGCTCAGACTGCTTGCAACCCCTAACATCATAACAGATGCTATTGTGGATTTAAAAGTAAATTTTATCATTAGATGTTATATTTGATTAAATATTATTATGCTAAAAGTATTGTATCAGTAGGTTACGGTAATAATTACTTATTACAAAGGTAGGTATAATATTTTAATACACAACTATACATTATACTAATATTTAACGTTATACTGTATGAACAAATGAAACAATATTAATAAGTAAGAGTAAGTAATGAAAAACATATATGACATTAAATCGGTGCTACGCTTTTTAAGCGACCTGTCTTTAAATAATAATCGGGAGTGGTTTAATAAAAATAAGGATAGGTATAATCGGGTCAAAGAGGAGATTGAAGCACTTACTCTCCAATTAATCACTGAAATATCTGCGTTTGAGCCTAAGGCGGCTAATTTAAGACCGTCTGACTGCCTATATAGGATTTATAGGGATACCCGTTTTTCGGCCGATAAGACCCCTTATAAAACCCATATCGGTATTTACATAAATCCACCGTATGGTAAAAAGGCTCCGGGTGCCGGATATTATCTTCATTTAGAACCGGGCAATAATCTTGTGGCCGGTGGTGTCTGGTGTCCTGATTCTAATCAGTTAAAGATGCTCCGTACTGATATTTACGATAATGTAGATGAATATATAGAGATAATAGAAAATCCGGAATTTAAGAAATATTTTAAATCTGTAGGGGAAGATTTGCTTAAAACCGCTCCTAAAGGATTTCCTAAGGATTGGAAACATATAGAGTTACTCAGACCCCGCAGTTTTACTACATATTCTCCTCTGAGCGATGAAGAAGTTTCGGGTAAACATCTGATAGATGCTGTAATATGCCGAATGAAAGAATTATACCCGCTCAACAGATTCTATAATTACACAATCTTTCCTGAAGATTGAATTGATAATTGAATTGATGTAAGAGCCGGACCGGTGATAAAATTCCTTTCGGGTTGGTGTCCGGAATCGTGATACTATTTTTAGACCAAAAATAATACGAGGAGCGATGAGAATACCAACGAAATATTTGCTACGGCATAAGAGATTGTGAAGCCCAAGTTGGGTACGTTACTTTGCAGAGCATCATTAATTGCACCGATCGATGCTACACTGCATCGGCCGCCTGCTATGCAACCTAACGTTTCGGGTGATGAGAATTTAAACAACTTTCTCGCGATTAAGATATTTATTATCAACCCTAATAGTGTGCATACCGCACCCACTAAAAATATTGTCCATCCGGCCTTTTGCAATCCGTAAAGGAATGATCCTCCGGCTGATATACCTATTATAGCGATAAACATATTCACCCCTAAATTCTGCATAAGCCATAACGAAGCGGAAGGAATATGGCCAAACGATGGCCTGCGTGTGCGCCACCACCCTAATATCAGCCCCATAATCAATGCGCCTACACTGGCCCCCAATGACATAGGTATCCCTTTAATATTTATGGCAAATGATCCGAGCAGACAACCCAGACCGAGTCCAAACCCAAGAAAAACCATGTCTGTGATATCTGTCTGCCGATCGGCATATCCTACCTTTGTTGCTGCCACGGCCACATCGCGAGGCCAACCAACAAGAGTCAATACATCTCCCGGATATAATTCTGTCTGCGCCTTGATAGGGAGATTCATACCGTTACGCTTTATGGAAGCGACCATAACTCGCTGCATATACTCCATTTTGCGTAATTTACCGAATGTCATTCCGGCCGCTCCTTTTGAAGATACTGTGACCGGAGTCTTTTCGGCACCGAAATTCAGTAGTTCCGGATCGGTTATTTCAGATCCGAGTTTGGATTGCATATCCACAATCTGTTCCAGACGTCCGGCCAATACCAGATGATCCCCTTTGGATATTTTCAGATTGTCTGAGGGATCTATTATTTTACCGTTTATTCGCAGTCTCTCTACAAATACCATCCATCCCATATCGGCAAATCTCTGTTCGACCTCCGATATAGTGCGCGGTTGATTAAAGAAGTCGCTTTCAGCCTCATATACACGAAAAGAGACGGCTCTTGCGGCATGTATTTGACCCGGGCCGAGGTTATCATCGTTATCCATCTCTTCTTCGATCCTGGCGGTTTCCGCTTTTAACTTATCAATACCCCCCATCATCTTAGGTGCTATTGATGAGAGAAACCACGCGGTTCCTACTGTGCCGAAAATATAAGTTACCGCATAGCAAGCGGGTATAATGGTAATCAGATATTCGCGTTGCTCGGTACTAACAGGGAGTTCACGCACAGTGTCACCTATCATTCCCAGGCATGCTGAGGCTGTCTGGGCTCCCGCATACAGACCGGTCGCTATACCATTGTCATAACCCATAATAAATGAGGCAGCAATTATGATACCTGCGCATATTATAGCCTCAACTATGGCAAAAACACCCTGTTTTATTCCCGGACCCTTCATGGCTCGGAAAAATTGGGGCCCTACGGTATAACCTGTAGCAAATAAGAAGAAAAGAAAGAATATATTTTTTACTATGTCGGGTATATTTATCTTTAGTTGACCGACTATAACACCCACTATAAGCGTGGCCGCAACCGCTCCTAAACTGAACCCTTTAAATTTTATCTTACCCAGCATGAATCCGGCACCCAAAGTCAGGAATATCGGGATTAATGGATGAGAACGTATGAAATCTATAATATACTCCATTAAATAAAAATCAGTGTCTTAAGTTACGATTAATCGATACTATCTTTAAATTGGATTAAATTGTGTACCAGGTATCTTCTCATAATCATGGCAGATTTGGCGGATTATAAAATTTGTGACAAAATTTAATAAAGAGGTCATCAGACTATGCCGTGCTTTACATCTGACAGATCGATAATCTTGTGCAGTAGTGCAAATATAATAAGGGCGGCAGTAGAGTGGATACCGAGTTTTGACGAAATGTTACGCCTGTGAGTAGTCACAGTATGTGTTGACAGACATAATGTTTCGGCTATCTCTTTGTTTGCTTTTCCAAGCGCTACGAGACGGATTATTTCACGTTCACGATCACTGAGTTTTGATATATTGTTTAGAGTTTCAACATCCTCATGATCATCTTGCACTACGTTCTTATAGGATTCAACTCTACTGAGTAATTGCTTTTCAAGATTCACTACAAGCGGAATAAATAATTTACTCTCTACTTCAAAATGAGTCATCATATCTTTTTCGCAAACTATGATATCAAAAAGAGCAGTAGTCAGTTTGATATTTTCTTTCTGCCGAAAATGGTAAATGAAGAGATCCTTCAGTTCGTTAAGTTTAGCGACCGTATGATCGTGACTCTCTGAGTACGAGGATATTCTGAATGGATTAGTAATATCTCCTTTTATCAATTGAGATACGTACGAGAAAATTTCGGTATTCTCATGCTCCATGTGCCGGCGAACCTCTATTACATATTCATCAAAGAAATTTATGAGCATTAATGCAATCTCACCGCTGTCCTGACTGGTTATACCCTCAATAAGTTTACGGCGTATATTAGGGAGTAGTACATCGAGAAATGAAGCGTGGGCCAGAGTAAGGTATTGCATCAGTGACTCTAACGAAATATCGTTATTATCATACGGAAGGCCGCTGAGCAGATTGCACACAGAGAGAAATGTAGGTATATGCACACCGTTATCGTTGCAGACTTTCTCTATTGTCTCATCTCCAAATCCAAATGGGATACCAAACCTGCTTATTGTCATAAGCAGTATGTTATTATCTTTTATAAGTTCCCTCATAGTATTATGAGGCTGATAAGCGATTCTTGAATTCATACTGCAAAATTAACGAAAAAAGTCAAGAGTGACTAATGCTATTTTATACAAAAATTATAAATCGGTCTTAATGGTTGGTGTTTTAATTAGACTTGTATCTAAAAATATGTTTTCGTAATTTTGTGATTAAATATTATAAATTAGTTATGGCTAAAAAAGAGTATATTGAAAATAATCTGAAGTGGATAGAAGATAAATCTTATGAAGAAGGGGTTATATCTCTTGACAAGGGAGTGTGTTATAAGGTATTGAAGAGTGGTGACGGGAAATCTGCTACACCTTCCGCCAACAGTGTGGTAACAGTGCATTATGATGGTCGGACAATCAATGGTAAGAAGTTTGATAGTAGCCGTGGAGGAGTAGCACCTGCATTTCGTCTGAGAGACCTGATCCCCGGGTGGGGAATCGCTCTTCAAAAGATGCATGTAGGAGACCGATGGGAAGTATATATACCTGCTGCCCAGGGTTATGGTAAATTTGCGCAACCCGGCATCCCGGGCGGCTCGACGCTGATTTTTGATATCGAGTTAATCGCAGTAAACTGATAATACACCTAAAAGTAAACATACAGCCATTACCTGTATCATCAGGTTATGGCTGTATATTTTTAGATAAAGGGAGTAATTACTCTAAAAATTTGTACACGATTGCAGATATATTTGCAATTATATTTGACGCGGCTGCCTCAGTACCGTGAAAGTCCTTTACGAATATGGCAAGTGAGTAATGTTTTCCGTCAGGTAAACTAATGTAGGCCACATCGTTGTGGGCTACGAGTTCTCCTCGATGATTTATATATCCTGAACCGGTTTTATGTGCGATTTTAATTCCCTCGATATTCAGTAACGGCGCCATAATGCGGTCATTTCCGGTTAAGCATTTGCTGAGTGTAGTGTTTATAAATGACTGTTTCTCCATACTTATTATACTATCAGTAAAGAGAGTATTAATCAATGACGCTGCAGAACTCGGGGTGGTATAATTAGCATACGCCTTGTCATGATCGTTATACATTTCCTCCTCGGTATATGCAATCTTAAAACCGGATTGAGGTATGATAGTTGATATAAATTCATACGTAGATTGAGTATCCAATATGTTATCAAAAAGATAATTACTCGCATTGTTATCGCTGAGGGTAAGAGTGTAGGTTAATAAATCCTTAACAGACAATGTAAATTTATCTTTCGGATGCTCCTTAAGCATAGGACTCCACGTATCAGGATTCAAGGTGGTACGCTCTATTGTGACCAGAGAATCAAGTGATTGGTTAAGTCGATCTAATTTATTACATACCGCAAGCGCCTGATGCAATTTATATACGCTCATCATTGGATATCTAAAGTCATTGTTAATTGAGATAGTATCAGTATTATCTATAATTACTGCTACACCGATCTGTCCCGGTGTATTTGAGATGAGGTTATTTATGCTGTCCCTTATTGCAGAATATTTATTTGGATTGCTTAGATCAGCATTTTTTACGCTTGCCATACAATCGGCAGTCAGTATCATCACTGATAAAATACTGCTAAATAGAATTATTTGAGATCTTATATTCATCGCTTTCTTTTTTTACAAATATACAAAATATCTCTCAGAGTCAGATAATATTGATATTCTTCTGATATGTAAGTGAGTAATTAAAATTATTGTGTATATAATACTTCAATATTTTTGAATATCATTCAATTATCATTACTTACTTATAATATAAGCGGTTGTTACATATTGTTTGTAACAACCGCTGATTTTTTTAGACCTCTCCCTCTGTTAATTTAAAAGAGGCTTCATATTACGGAGGATTTGAAAGATTTACTTTTTGCGGTAACCACACTTTATGCAGATTCCATCTTCATTAAGTGAAATACCGCAAAGCGGACAGCGATCAATACCTGTATGGGTATCAAATTCCATTTCAGCGGCATTAACCCCGCTTGTAAATCGTATTTTACAGATATTAAG
>CAMWNR010000027.1 GCA_947175665.1 uncultured Porphyromonadaceae bacterium | reverse complement strand
GAAAGAATATCGTTTAATTTTAATTACTTACTTATCCGAAGTTATATTCGTTGGTAGTTTTACTGTGGGGATAATATAACATCCCGTCGGCCACTTTTAATGCTTCCTGTTCGCCGATAGTAGCCGA
Organism: uncultured Porphyromonadaceae bacterium; assembly: GCA_947175665.1. GTDB lineage: Bacteria > Bacteroidota > Bacteroidia > Bacteroidales > Muribaculaceae > Lepagella. Next base: position 24,378 of record CAMWNR010000027.1, on the reverse strand, counting down.
AACGATAGTAAGCGCAAAAGGAATAGATGTAGCGGGTCCGTTGGCAGTAATGAAATTACCGTCAACAACTACGGGCTGGTGCAAAACGGTGGTACCTTCAAGTTTGTCTTCAAATCCGGGATAGCAGATAGCCTTTTTACCTTTAAGGAGACCCAATTGCCCGAGTACGACAGCCGGGGATGCGCATATAGCCGCAATTTTACCATTTTGCGAAGCGTGGCGCGACAGCAGACCCTGGAGAGGAGCGAAATTATAAAGGTATTCTGCTCCGGGGAGACCACCGGGCAAAATGAGCCATTCAGGATGATCAAAATGAGTATTATCAAAAATCAGATCTGCACTTACTGTTATACCGTGAGCACCTTTAACTTGAAGAGACTCAGTGATAGAGACAGTCTTGACCGGTATTCCGGCACGTCGCAGAATGTCGACCGTGGCAAGGGCTTCTATTTCTTCAAACCCTTCGGCTAAAAAGAGAAATGATGTATTCATAGGTGTAAAAATTGAGTATGTATAATAAGTAATGAAAATTATACGATATTAAGAAGTATATTGAAGTTTTATATACACATTAATTTTAATTACTTACTTTATTGCAATTCAAATATAGCAAAAAAATACCGGAAATACAAATTTTAAAACCCCACCCCGCAGTAACCGGGATGGGGTTGAGGTCAAAAAAATAGTTTTTCTTATTTATCGCGATTAGATCTTGTATGATTTTTAGAGTGGCTGCTATTCATATCACTCTCTTCTTTAAGGTCAATCTCCTGTTTATTGCTGTCAATGACCTTGTATTCGAGATACGCGAGCGATTCGTCAGCGAGCAGTTTAAAGTTACGACCGAATTTACGTCGCCATTTACCATATAGCGAGAAAACCCCTTTTTTTACGTAGGCCTCTACAAATGGATGAACATACAGGATAAACTTTCTGATATTCAAAGTATTGGTAAGATACTCAAGTTTTTCTTCAAGTTTATCGGTAAATAGCAACGAGGGTTGCACCTCACCTTTACCATAACATGAAGGGCAGGTCTCTGAGGTAGTGATGTCGAGAGCGGGACGCACGCGTTGGCGGGTGATCTGCATCAAACCGAACTTGGAAAGGGGTAGAATGTTATGTCGTGCGCGATCATTCTGCATGACCTCCTTCATGTGTTCGAGCAGAGTCTGGCGGTGCTCCGGTTTATTCATATCGATGAAGTCGATGACAATGATACCTCCCATATCGCGCAGTCGCAGTTGGCGTGCTATCTCATCGGCTGCTCTCATGTTGACTTCGAGAGCATTGGTTTCCTGATCGTTAGAGGCTTTAGATCGGTTGCCGGAATTCACATCAATAACGTGAAGAGCCTCGGTATGCTCGATAATGATATATGCCCCGCACTTAAAACTTACAGTTTTACCGAAACTGCTTTTGATCTGTCGGGTGATATTATAAGTATCGAATATCGGAGTATCTTTAGTGTATAACTTAACTATCTCCTTTTTTTCCGGGGAAATCAGCCCCACATAATTCTGAATTTGAGTAAAGGTTTCAGCCTCGTTGACATAAATATTTTCAAAATTTGGGCTGAAGAGATCGCGTATCAGGCTGACTGCTCTGGAATCTTCCTCGTAGATAAGAGCCGGAGGAGTAGAGCGTTGCATTTTAGCGATCGACTCTTCCCAACATTTGAGGAGGGTACGCATCTCATTATTGAGTTCGGCGACACGTTTGTTTTCAGCCGAAGTGCGCACGATCACACCGAAACCTTTGGGCTTAATGCTGCCTATAAGTTGGCGAAGCCGGATTTTCTCCTCGGTAGACTTGATCTTTTGGGAGATAGAAATTTTATCACCGAAAGGGATAAGTACCATAAATCTTCCGGTGAAGGATAATTCGGTTGTTAAGCGCGGACCCTTGGAAGAGATCGGTTCTTTGGCAATCTGCACCAGGAGTTGTTTACCGGGTTGGAGCAGATCCTGAATAGAACCATTCTTAGGGATGTCCGGCAACGGTTTGAACTTCGAAATATTCGGTACTTTTTTAGGGTCTTTAAAGCACTCTTCGAGAAACTCGGAATAAGTTGAAAATTGAGGACCTAAATCGAGATAATGAAGAAAAGCGTCTTTTTCGTAACCTACATCAACAAATGCGGCGTTAAGGCCCGGCATGATTTTCTTGACCTTAGCGAGGTAAAGATCGCCAACGGCATACGCCTGATTGCGGCTCTCTTTTTGCAGAGAGACGAGCCGGGAGTCTTCAAGCAGAGCAATGGAGATCTCCTTTTCCTGAACGTCTACAAATAATTCGCTTTTCATAGGATTTGGATTGATTGAATCATAAAACTCACCCGAATAGCAAAGGGATAATATAATCCGCGGTCACCTGAGCGATATAAAGCATAAAAGACAAACTGCGATACGGGAAGATAATAGTATCAAGTCCCCCAAATCGCAGTTTGTCAGTTTGCTGTTTCTTCTCAGCCACGGAAATATATATCCGGTGTAAAAGCCGAGTGAGCGAAAGTTGAGAATACCTCCGTCAGGAAGATTATTTCTTCTTATGACGATTTTTTCTCAGTCTTTTTTTACGCTTGTGGGTAGCCATCTTGTGGCCTTTTCTTTTCTTTCCGCTAGGCATAATATTCAGTATTAAGAATTAAGAAGTTATATATTATTTACAATTATTTTTTACTTCCTCGAGAAATACCTTAGAAGGTTTGAAAGCGGGTACTTTATGCTCGGGGATGATAAGAGATGTATTCTTGGAGATGTTACGAGCGGTTTTCTCCTTGCGGGTTTTGATGATGAAGCTGCCGAATCCACGGAGATACACGTTGTTACCGTTGGCCATGGAATCCTTCATAACATCCATGAACTTCTCGATAGTAAGAAGCACTACACCTTTGTCTACACCGGTGCTTCGGGATATTTCGTTTACAATATCAGCCTTTGTCATTGCTATTATTATATTAATTAATTGATTTATAGTCGATTAAGTTGCTCAAAATTGTGATACTACCTCATTTTAAGCGTTTTGCAGTGCAAATATCGTAATTTTTTTTGAAATATCCGCTATAATCACTCAAATTTCTATGCTTTACAACAATTTTTTTTGGTTGCAGAGCATTAGTGGTGTCTTATAGATGTTTTGCATTTATGAGTTAATATAAGGCTACGCAAACACTCTTCGCGCTCTTTAGCGCCCCGCGAGATAGTCGGCCACAACAAATGTAGAGCCTCCTATAAATAAAATATCATTCGGGGTGGCCTCTTTAAGGGCTTTCTCCACACTGCCGGGCACATTGTCACTGCAGTGGCAAGGCTTATAACCCTTTGACACAAATATTTCTGTAAGATTCTCTACCGGCATTGCTCTCGGCACACTCGCTTGCGTAAGATAATACAGGCCTTCGTCAGGGAACAGGGGAGCAATATGCTCCACATCTTTATCATTTACAAATCCTATTACCATACGCAGAACGGGACGGTGTCCTATACCGGATTCTTCCCACTCTTTCAACCGATGTCGGTACAGGCTTTTTAATTGATGCATGGTATATGTAAGTCCTGCAATATTATGACCGGTGTCGCAGATTGTCAAGGGTGATCTTGATGTTATCATCCACCTCCCGGCCAATCCGGTATTTTCAATCACTTTTTCGATACCCTCCCTGACCGAACTATCATAAATCCCGACACCACAATCTCTCAGCATATCTACAGCATGAAGTACGGTGTTAAGATTCTCTTTCTGATATTCGCCCCCTAAGGGTGATATTATACTCCCATATACTTTTGAGGATATCAGGATAGTGCCGTCTTCGATAGTTTCAAAATCAGCCGCAGGGGTGTCCTGAGCAAATACAATGGGTGCATTGACCTCAGCGGCCTTACTTCTGAAAACTTCACGCACTTCACCTTCGGCATTACCTATTACAACCGGTGTGACGGCTTTGATTATTCCTGCTTTCTCACGAGCAATAGCCGGGAGTGTGTCACCGAGAAACTGTGTGTGGTCAGGGGAGATATTAGTGATTACTGAGGCAATGGGGGATATGATATTGGTAGAGTCGAGTCTCCCCCCCATACCGACTTCAATCACCGCATAATCCACACTCTCCTCGGCAAACCAATCAAAAGCCATCATCATGGTTAATTCGAAAAAGGAGGGGTGACCGTCGTAATCAAGGTTTTGCCAGCGCTCTACAAAATCGATTACTTTCTGTTCGGGTATCATCTTACCGTTGATGCGCATCCTTTCGCGAAAGTCAGCAAGGTGCGGTGAGGTATATAGACCTACCTTATAGCCTTGAGATTGCAATATAGAGGCTAATAGATGAGAGGTCGAACCCTTGCCGTTAGTGCCGGCGATGTGTATGGATTTAAATCGTCGGTGAGGGTTACCGAATCGATTATCAAGATTAATGGAGGTATCCAGACCTGGTTTGTAAGCGGCGGCACCAATACGCGAAAACATAGGGAGTTGAGAAAAGAGGAAGTCAAGCGACTCTTTATAATTCATAAAAATTTCTCTAATATCAAAATTTAAATACCATAAAGGAGATAACCTGCAAGTCCTGCCATACATATAACCAGAATAGGATGCAGAGACACCCGGTTACCCCGCCAGGGTAACTTGAAATAGACCAGACAGAATGATACTACGCAGATTATGATACTATATATAAGTTGAGGTGTAGAGTGGTCGGGAGAGAAATTAGGCCAATTCATCAGCATAATTGCGGCAGATGCGATCAGCCCTACCACTACAGGGCGCAATCCCGAGAAGACAGCCTTGATGGCACCGCTTTCCTGATGGCGGCGTATGAAGTGAGAACTGTAGATTACCAGAAAAAACGAAGGTAACACTACAGCCAGAGTAGCAAGTATCGAACCGAGTATACCCCACAAAGGAGTTGCAAGAGCGGCATTATACTCTCCGGGTGCCACATAGCCGATATAAGTGGCAGAGTTGATACCGATCGGCCCCGGAGTCATCTGCGAGATTGCCACAATATCGGTAAACATAGTCTCTGTAATCCAACCCGGGTCAACAACCGAATGCTCCACAAGAGAAAGCATGGCATAACCGCCGCCAAAGCCGAAAATACCTATTTTAAGATAGGCCCAAATAAGTTTAAGATATATATTCATCAGTTGCAGATTGCTTAAATAAGTAATGAAAATCGATAAGATTACTTATCTGAAAGATTTTTTCTTTTATTGAGATTGCGAACCGAGTATTTCCAGAATCCCCAACCTCCGATAGCACCAAGTATAATAAAAAGTATTGGATTGGAACCGAAGCCGAGTTGGATGCCAAAGAGTTGGTCGCTCGAAATCATAAGAGCCACGATAAGTGGAATCCAGAAAGTCTTCATCCCTATTTTTGCCGCTTTGGCCGAGGTTATCACGGGAGCGACTATAAGAGCCACCACACAAGGGCGGATACCCATAAAGATTGAGGATATTACCACATTGTTCTTAATCATGTCGGGAGTAAGAAATATCGCTATCAGGAGGATGATTAAAAACGAGGGTAAAATGCAACCGAGAGTAGCCAAGGCGCTCCCTTTCATACCGTGCAGTTTATCGCCTACCGCGGTAGCGATATTTACTGCCAGAATACCCGGGAGTGATTGGGCCACCGCGAGGAGGTCGAGAAAATCATCGCGTTCGATCCAGTGAAATTTGTCAACAATCTCCCGCTCGATTATAGAAATCATAGCCCATCCGCCACCGAATGTGAAAGCACCGATTTTAAAAAAGGATGCGAATAATTGCCAATATTCTTTCATAATAAACATATATGAGGGACACACCGCAATAATCGGTGTGCCCCCTATTCTTAAGATTTATCAGATTCAGATGTCAGATTCAGAAATCTTTTTCTTGTCGATAATGCGCCATACATACCAGATATATCCTACTACAAAAGGTATCAGGAGCGATACATAACTCATACACTCAAGAGTAAATTTGGAAGATGAAGCATTGCGTATAGACAGCGAACTTGAAGGATCTGAAATCGAGGGTAAGAACGGAGTATCGCAGAATCCGGCAAGCCAGAAGAGAGCGACTACGGTAAAGAAAGTACCTATGCCGGTAAACCATATACCCTGTCTGTATCCTTTATAGAATAATGTAGCGCATATACCGATAAGTACATTGGCTACCCCAACAACCAGCAGAATAATTATGGATGGTGAAGAGATAAGGTTATGCCAATACTTAAATGGAGTAATCTCAATCTCAGTGCCGGCCGGGGTGGCGGAAATTACGGTATATCCTGTAGCAGTAAAGAGCACTACTACAAAAGCGAGGAAGAATATCAGGAAGATAATGGTATTGATCCACAGACTTTTTATCGTCCAGTCGTAAAACTTCTGAGAACCGTTGACACTATTGATAAGATACAGGTTCGCAAGGATTCGGGCCAGCATAAAGACGGTGATGCCGAGGAGCAGATTGCGCCAATTGAAGATGGCTTCCAATCCGTGTGAAGGATTATCCCAATGAGATATAACAGGAGATGCCTGAGTGAGCATATTGGAGCGGTCTACTGAAAACTCACCGCCAAAGAAGAACATCGCTACTGCAACTCCAAGCAGGATGCAGCCTACAAATCCATTTATAAACAAGAAAATATCGTACGCACGTGTGCCATATAGATTACCTTGCTTCTTGCGGTATTCATAACTTACCGCCTGGAGTACAAAACTGAAGAGGATAAGAATCCACAGCCAGTATGCCCCACCGAAACTGGTAGAGTAGAATAGCGGGAAAGAGGCAAACGCCGCACCACCGAATGTAACCAGAGTGGTGAAAGTCAGTTCCCATTTACGCCCTATACTGCTCACGATAAGTTCGTTCCACTTATGATCCGGGGTATTGAGAAGCATAGATTGTCCGCCCTGTACAAAGAGAAGGAACACAAGGATACCGCCGAGAATCGAGACGAGTACCCACCAGTAGTTTTGCAAAAGTTCAAGTGTCATGGTGTTACTTTTTAGAGGGGTTAGACAAGTCTGTTTTAGTAGATTTATTGATATACTTAATCATGATGCTCACTTCGGCTGCAAGGAGAAGTGTAAATATTATCGCAAACATCCAGAAAGTGATGACAACAGACGAAGCCGGAACATCAGATATTGCAGCGACGGTAGGGAGCAGATTCTGCACGGTCCAAGGTTGGCGACCTACCTCAGCCACCATCCAACCCGCCTCCGAGCAAACCCACATCAGCGGCACGGAGATAAGTGCGATTATCTGAAGCCAGCGCCAATTGCGAAGAGCCATCTCCTTGCGATAAGCCAGGAATAGCACCACGATATAGAAAAGCAGGAAATAACTGCCGAGCATAACCATGATGCGGAATGAATAGAATGTAACTGCTACCGGCGGGATAGCCTCACCCGGCGAACTGAAGTATCCATATCCGAAATACGGGAAATTCGGACGGAGAGCGTCAGCAGCCTTCTGCATCGCCACAGAGTCGTTTTTCTGCATCGCCATACCATAATCGCGAAGAGCCTGCTGAGCCTGCTTGCCACGCATAATCCTCTCCTCGTAACTTACGGTATTTATCTGTTCTCCGTCAGAGGTATAATCCACACCATTGATAATGTCATTAATACCCGGCACGAAAGCATCCAAATCATGACGAGCCAGAATAGAGAGTCCTTTGGGTAGAGATATTTCCCAGAGATAAGGAGGTTCGTCGTTATCCCATTTCTTGTCAGGATTGACTACACCTATTGCCACAAGATCCTCGCCGTGCTGACCGTAATACAGTCCTTCCATAGCGGCGAGTTTCATAGGTTGAGTACGGGTGACTTCTACAGCCGAGCCATCGCCTGTATACATACATAGCAGTAAGCCTGCGAGGCCAATCCAGCCACCGGTGCGGATACTGCGCAGAGCGAAATCGGTATTGCTCTTGCGGAGCAGAAAATAACAACTCACACCGATAACAAACACACCCGAAAGTGCCCAACCGCTAAATACAGTATGGAAAAATTTATTAACCGCAACCCCTGAGAAGAGAGCCCAGAAGTTATCCATAACATTGCGCATCTGAGCAGGGTCAAACTCCATTCCCACCGGATACTGCATCCAGGAATTGGCCACCAGAATCCAAAGGGCTGAAATAGAAGCGCCGATAGCGGTCAGCCATGTGGATGCAAGATGAAATTTAGGAGAAACCTTGCCCCAGCCGAAAAACATCACCGCACCGAAAGTAGCCTCAAGGAAGAATGCCAGAATACCCTCGATAGCGAGCGGAGCGCCAAAAATATCACCTACAAACCAGGAGTAATTACTCCAGTTGGTACCAAACTCAAACTCAAGAATAATGCCGGTGGCTACACCGATTGCGAAGTTGATAGCCAAAAGAGTCATCCAGAACTTACAGGTCGACAGCCACTTCTGCTCACCGGTCTTAAGATAGATACTCTCCATTACCGCTACGATTACAGATAATCCTAACGTAAGGGGTACGAAAAGCCAATGGTAGATGGCAGTAAGAGCAAATTGCCATCTTGACCAATCGACTACGGTCATGATATCTTCCATAGAATATTAAAATTTAACGTTATGATTTATTCAAAGTCAGTAAGGTTATGCCTGACTGCTGAGGCACGTTCTGCATCAGTATTATAATTCTTCTCCAGGATATTGGGAAAGAAAAATAATTTGAGTACGAAAAACATGATAAAAAGTTTCAGTAATATGATAGCCCAAAGGGTGCGTCCGATTGTCATGGACCGGAACCCCTCGACATACATATTAATAATACCTTTGGCAGTCATAGTAGGAAATATATTGTATATAGACAGATGTGAGATATAGGACGCGAAGTAAAAGGGATAAACCGGCCAAAATATTTCACAATGCAAATATATAATAAGTTTTAAAAAATTCTCTCTTTATGTTAAAATAATTTTGCCACAAACGAAAAATAATAGTATCTTTGTCACAATATGTATGGTCTGCAGGTTGACAAGGTCTGGTAGTTTAAATCCCCATATCTGCATCCCCGGGCAGAACCAATAAAGAAAAATCAGACAAATTAATATAGATATTTAATATAGATATGGCACTTTGGTTTGAGTGTAAAATCAGATATGACCGCATGCAGGAAAACGGTTCGGTAAAAAAAGTTAACGAGCCCTATCTTGTAGATGCCCTCACCTTTACGGAGGCTGAATCACGTATTATAGAAGAGATGAAGCCGTTTATTTCAGGTGACTTTTCAATTTCGGCTGTCAAGAAAACCAAAATATCAGAGATTTTCTTTGATGAGTCAGGTGATAAATATTATATGGTAAAATATAATATGATTACTCTTGACGAGAAGAGCGGACAGGAGAAAAAGGTTGCCATATTTACCCTGGTACAGGCGGCGGACTTTGATGATGCTCTGGCCAACTTCCGCAGTGGCATGAACGGAACTCTTGCAGACTTTGAAATTGTATCAATTACCGAGACAATGATAATGGATGTATTCCCGCTCGACCTTGAAATGAAGAGTGCGACATCTAAAGAAAATACCGTATCGTGACGCTATGAGCAATGTAGCCGCAAATCTTGAGGAGTTGTATGCCGAGGTGCCACCGCAGGTCAGTCTTGTGGCGGTCTCAAAATTTCATCCGTCGGAGATGATACGCGAGGCGTACGCGGTAGGCCAGCGCAAGTTTGGCGAGAGCCGTGTGCAGGAACTCCTGAAGAAGATAGAGGAGTTGCCTCATGATATAGAGTGGCACTTTATAGGTCATCTTCAGACCAATAAGGTGCGCTCAATTATAGGGAAATGTGCCCTGATAGAAAGTATAGACAGCGAGCATCTGCTCGAATATATAGATAAGGAGTCGGAAAAGGCCGGTGTAATAACCAAGATCTTGATGCAGGTACATGTGGCGCAGGAAGAGACAAAATTCGGATTCGCGCCCGACGAACTCATCGGCTACTTCAAGGCGCACCGTTTTGAGAATTTAAAGGCAACCCATATATGCGGTATCATGGGCATGGCATCAAATACCGATGATGAAGAGCGTATACGTGCTGATTTCAGAGCCATTGCCGAGGTGTACAGGCAAATTAAAGAAGATGATTCACTGCAACTCAGAGGTTTCGATACGCTCTCGATGGGTATGAGCGGGGATTGGCCGATAGCGGTAGAAGAAGGGAGTAACCTGATACGCGTCGGTTCGAGAATCTTCGGAGAGAGATTATACTGAAATATAATTTAGAGAGTATAAAAATAATTAGATTTACAAACCTTCAAAAAACACACATTTATCATGTTAGAAGAAACAAATTCAAGAAAATCGGGCGGATACGCAATACCTATTGCGATAATGTTCGCGCTGTTTTTTATGATAGCCTTTGTGACCGGTTATCAGAACCCTCTGGGCTCGGTAATTGAAAAGATGTCATCAGGCAATACTATAATGTCGCAGTTAGGCACATTGGCCAACTTTATAGCATACGCATTTATGGGTTATCCGGCCGGTAAACTGCTGCAAAACTCCGGTTTCCGCGTAACTGCCCTCTGGGCTGTAACCATCGGTTTTATCGGTGTGGCCATCACATACTGCTCAGGGTTTATCGGTACTGATTCTACTGCAGTAGCAGTGTATCTTATCGGTGCATTTGTGGCAGGATTCTCAATGTGTCTGCTCAATACTGTAGTAAACCCGATGTTAAACTCACTCGGTGCGAATCCCAATCAGGGTAACCAACTTGTGCAGTTCGGCGGTACCTTTAACTCACTCGGTGCTACACTGGCACCGGTGATAGTAGGTGGTCTGCTCGGTGGAGAAGCCAGTACTATCGCATCGGCCAATCCGGTTTTCTATCTTGCGATGGGTATCTTTGCCGTGGCATTTCTTGTGCTTTACTTCAGCAAACTTCCCGAATCGCCTGATTTGGGTAAGAAGCAGGAGAAGATTGCTATCTCAGGAGCATTCAAATATAGAAACTTCACCTTCGGTGTACTTGCCATATTCTGCTATGTAGGTCTTGAGGTCGGAATGGCCAACTGGACATACCAATATCTTGAGAAGCACACTCAGGTGGCACTCCAAAATGCAGGATTTGAAGCAGCGGCGATAGCCGGCACTGTGTGCGGTATATACTGGTTGCTGATGCTTGTAGGCCGATTCCTCGGAGGTGTGATAGGCGGTAAGATCTCTTCACGTACCATGTTGGCTATAGCAGCCTTGGGTAGTATGGCTCTGATCCTTGCCGGTATCTTCACCGGAGAGACAATGGTGAGATTTATAGGCTTCAGTTCGAAGAATCTTGAATTCTCCGCAGTGTCAATACCGTTGAATTCAATATTCTTTGTATTATGCGGCTTCTTTGCCTCAATCATGTGGGGTGCGATATTCAACCTGTCGGTAACCGGCTTGGGTAAATATACCGCGGTAGCATCCGGTATCTTTATGGTGATGGTTTGCGGTGGAGGTATATTCCCGATGATACAGTCGGCCATCGCCAAGACGTCGCTGCTTAATAGTTTCTGGCTTGACTTCGGTCTGGCATGCTACATATTTGTATATGCGTTGCTGCTTTCGAAACCCGCCAAGGGGTTAAAGACCGCGCCTGAAATACTTGTAGAAGATTAAATAAAACGACTTCCGGTTCTGTCTGCACAGAGCAGACTGAATCGGAAGTTTCCTTAAATTTATTACAGAGAGACAAAAATGGAAAATCAGACAATGAATCGTGGAGCGGACAACATCCGTATCCTCATTGCCCAAATGGTAGAGCAAGCAAAGTCCGGCCACCCCGGTGGTTCGATGGGCGGTGCTGACTTTGTAAATGTACTGTTCTCAAAGGTAATGAAGTACGACCCGCGCGATCCGGAATGGTTGGCACGCGACCGCTTCTTTATGGATCCCGGTCATCAGTCACCGATGCTGTATGCTGTGCTGGCACTTACCGGCAGGTATACCCTCGAAGAACTCAAGCAGTTCCGCCAGTGGGGGAGTGTGACTCCCGGACATCCTGAACTCGATCCGAGTCGTGGTGTCGACAACAGCAGCGGTCCGCTCGGTCAAGGTCATGCAATGGCTGTTGGTGCAGCGCTCGCCGAGAGATTTCTTGCGACCCGGTTTGGCGAAGTAGTGGCACACAAGACCTACGCATTCATTTCTGATGGAGGAATACAGGAGGAGGTATCGCAAGGTGCCGGACGTATAGCCGGTGTACTGGGTCTGAATAATCTCATTATGTATTATGACTCAAACAGTGTGCAATTGTCGACTACCGTATCCGAAGTAACATGCGAAGACACCGCAGCCAAATATCGTGCGTGGGGATGGAGTGTAGTCGAAATAGACGGCTCGGATCCCGAGGCGATAGAGTCGGCTCTTAAAATGGCTCGTGAGGAGAAGGAAAAACCTACTCTTATCATCGGCAAGACAATTATGGCCCGTAAGGTAGTAACTCACGACGGTACTTCGCTCGAAGGTGCTGTAAGCACTCACGGTCAGCCGCTATCAAAAGCAGGAGCCTGCATAAACTCAACTATAAAAAATCTCGGAGGTGATCCCGAAAATCCCTGGGTAATCTTTGATGATGTAAAAGAGATGTATGCAAAGCGCCGAGATCAACTTATAGAGGTTGCAGACGAATGGAAACAGGAATTCGAGGCGTGGAAGAATGCCAATCCCGAAAAAGCCACAACATTAGGAGAATACATGAGCGGTAAGGCTCCTCAACTTGATCTCGACAGCATAGAGGTAAAACCGAATGTCGCCACACGTACAGCCTCTTCGGCAGTATTGGCTTATCTTGGCAAGCACGTAGGTAATATGATAGTATCGAGTGCTGACCTGGCTAACTCTGATAAGACGGATGGCTTCCTCAAGCAGACTACCCCCTTCTCTAATCACAATTACCAAGGAGCATTCCTGCATGCCGGTGTAGCCGAACTTACTATGGCTTGTATTATGAACGGCATAGCCCTGCACGGAGGTCTGATAGCAGCCTGCGGTACATTCTTTGTATTCTCTGACTATATGAAACCGGCCATACGTATGTCAGCGCTTATGGAACTCCCGGTTAAATATATATTCTCACACGATGCATTCCGTGTAGGAGAGGACGGTCCTACTCATCAACCCGTAGAACACGAGGCACAGATGCGTCTACTCGAAGAATTGCACAACCTGCATGGTAAGCGCTCGGTACTCGTATTGCGCCCGGCAGATACAGCCGAAGTAATCGAAGCATATAAGATGGCGATGAATACCACTGACCGTCCGACAGTAATGATATTCTCCCGTCAGGATCTGATAGATTTGCCTGCCGACAACCGCAAGGAGCAGGCCAAGGGGTTGCGACAAGGAGGTTATATTGTATATGGCGAAGGGAAAGAGAACCCCGAACTTACCATTGTAGCCAACGGCAGTGAAGTTTCGCTCGCAATCGGTGTAGCAGAGCAGTTGGCGGAAGAGGGTAAAGACGTTCGCGTTGTATCAATACCCTCGATCGGAGAATATCTCGATCAGCCCAAAGAGTATAGAGACAGTGTGATACCTGCAACCGGAAAGGTGTTTGGCATCACGGCCGGTTTGCCGAGTACTCTCTACCCCGTAATGCGCGGTGATTGGGAAGTATACGGATTAAACAGATTCGGAGCATCGGCTCCCGCTAAAGTACTGGATGAGAAATTCGGATATACAGTGCCGCAGATGTTGGACAGAGTCAAAGCATTTCTCGCAAAATAGGTAAAACACCTATAATAAAAAATGTAACTAAAAGAGGTTGTGTCGATTAAATTATGACTCAACCTCTTACTTATTTTTCAGATCTATACACGGGTGTGAACCCAAGTAATCATATACAAAGCAGATAACCTCTTAATTTTGTGGCGAAAACCCGAGCAATATTAATAAATTTTAATAAAACACGATATTGTATGAATATGGAGTTAACATACAGAAAGATAGATAATTAGTCTAAATTTCAATAATCAATATCCACTTCGAAAACCGAAAAAATTAACAGAAATGCAGAAATTTTTTCAAAAAGTGTTAAACAAATCTAAATAATATAGTGTTAATTAAATAAAATTTATTAACTTTGCCGCGTCATTAAGTACCCCAATCATACGGTTACGAAATGAAACGGTGTTATAGCCTAAAATTTAATCTAATAACTATTAATAATTGTTGTTCTATGAAAAAAAGTGTATTACTCGCTCTTGCAGCGCTCGCTATCAGCGGCACTTCTGCGATTGCACAGGAAGTTACTTATGAGCCCGATTGCTCACAGGGTCTTCTTATGAACCCTAACAAAAGCAACTGGTTCATGACAGTTGAAGGTGGTGCTAACATGTACTTCAGCAAACACGACATCAACGCCCCCATCAAGGACCGTATCGGTGCTAAGGGTGCTCTTTACTTCGGCAAGTGGGTTAACCCCGTATTCGGTCTCCGTTTCGGTGCTAACTGGACTCTTAACCGTGGTGCTACAACTGTAGGTGGTGAATTTGAAAAGAGAACTGATCACGCTTCAATGTACGCCCCCGGTCGTCCCGAAGAACGTTGGATGGGTCTCGGTCCTGAATTTGACGTACTGATTAACTTCACTAACTGGTTCTGCGGTTACAAGCCCAACCGTGTTTACAACTTCATCCTTCACGGTGGTGCAGGTGGTTACTGGACATGGAAGCGCAACGATCAGCACTGCAGCCAGGATTGGCACCGCGCTCACAACACTATCATGTTTATGAACGCAGGTATCATGAACAGTTTCCGTCTTTCTCGCGTAGTTGACCTCTTCATCGACCTCCAGTACACTCTCGTTGACTTCAAGCCCCAGGCTACTCACGAGGCTGCTGCTCTGATCGGTCTTAACTTCAACCTCGGCAAATCAACTTGGGATTGCCCCGTTACTGCAGTTTGCCCGACTTGGAAGTATACAGATGCTGAAGGTGACGCTCTCGTAGCAAAAATCGCTGCTAAGGATCGTAAGATCGCTGATCTCGAAGCACAACTCGACGCTTGCCTTAAGAAACCCGCTCCCGCTGCTAAGGTGGTAGATTGCGAAGGTCTCGCTACAGTATATTATCCCATCAACCAGTATGGTCTTTCAGGCCGTGAGAAGACTATCCTCAAGTCTGTTGCTGCTGTAATGCAGGAATCAGGTAAGAATTATGTTCTCACCGGTTGGGCTGATAACTACACAGGCAATGACGAAATCAACACTCGTCTCCGTCAACTCCGTGCAGAAGGTGTACAGAAATACCTCGTACAGTGCGGTGTTAATCCCGACCAACTCAAGGTTGAGATCGACAACAGCAACCTCACTGACTACGGTGTTAAGTCTGCTCCCCTGGATCGCGCAGTTACAATCCGCCGCGCTGACTAATACATATAAGGCATAAAATAATCAAGGCCGCATCGGAAGATGCGGCCTAATTTTTTTATATAAGTAAGAAATGAAAATTAAACGATATTATGAAATTAGGCAGTAAAAGAATATGCTCATTAATTTTCATTATTTACTTATAAATGTCAAGAGAGGAGTTTTTGCATTTCGGGAGTGGGAGGCAGTTCTGCGTGGATGGGGAGTTTGGATACAGGGTGGATGAAGTCGATTTTTTTAGCCAGTAGAGATATGCCTCCGTCAGGGTTGCTACGTCTGGCACCGTATTTTAGATCACCTTTGATAGGGTGGCCGATATTGGAGAGTTGAAGGCGGATCTGGTGCTTGCGCCCTGTAATCAGATTGATTTCTAATATAGAGTATCGGTCTCCTCTGGCGATAGTCTTATAGTGTAGTATACACTTCTTCGCATCAGGGTGATTTTTATCGCATACAAAGGATTTATTCATGCCTCCGTGAGAATACGCATAGTTTTCGAGGGTTTCTTCATCCTTCTCCATGATACCCTCCACCATAGCATAATAAGTTTTGTGTATCTCATTTTTACGCAACATCTCGTTGAGACGGCTAAGTGCTTTTGAAGTCTTGGCGAAAACAACCAAACCTGCTACAGGGCGGTCGATACGGTGAACGACTCCGCAGAAAACATTGCCCGGTTTATTGTACTTTTCTTTAAGATACTCTTTGATGGTATCGGACAAAGGTTTATCGCCGGTTTTATCGCCCTGCACTATCTCACCGGGTTGCTTGGCGACAATAATGATATGATTGTCTTCGTAAATTGGAGTCATAAATTTTAACACTTAAACAGGTTTATTATTTGACCGGAACTGATCCGATATGAAGTAGTAATAAATAAAAAAAGATGCGCAAAGCGAATTGCTGCGCATCTTGTAGTTAGTAGCGGGAAGAGGACTCGAACCTCTGACCTTTGGGTTATGAGCCCAACGAGCTACCACTGCTCCATCCCGCGGTGTTGCGAGTGCAAAGTTACAACAAAAAATCACATTTGTCAAGAGTTTTAGGGGAGAAAATATGTTAAAAAATGTCAAATGGTTGAGTATCAGAATAAATAAATAATCAGTGAATGACAAAAAATTCTACAAGTGATATTGTTTAGGGAGTGTTTAGGGATAATTTTTTGATGATATGCGAAATTTTATTAAATTTGCATAGACAATCTGTGATTGTTAAGTAAGTAATTAAAATTAATGTGCATATTCTATTACTACTTACTTTAATAATATCGTTTAATTTTCATTATTTACTTAAGGCTTTTTAGTTATTCCTTAATATGGTATTAAAGACGCGTGATAGGTTTATCGAGGTAGCAAGGCAACTCTTCGCCCGTAAGGGAGTGGAGAATACCACTATGAATGATATAGCCTCTGCCTCCGACAGGGGTCGGCGTACCATATATACTTATTTTAAAAATAAGAAGGATATCTATGAGGCCGTGGTGGATAGTGAAATTGACAAACTTATCCGCTCGTTGCAGTTGATAATCGCAAAGCCTGAAAGTGCAGAGGAGAAACTGCGCCAATATGTGGTGGTGCGTATGCAGACCATGTATCAGATAGTGGAGCGAAACGGTAGTTTGCGGGCCGGATTCTTCAGGGATTTGCGCAAGGTAGAGCGCGCACGCAAGAAGATTTCAAAGCGTGAGATGGTTTTGCTGCGTGATATACTGGAGGAGGGGGTAGAGTCAGGAGAGTTTTGTATAAAGGATGTAACTCGAATGGCTGTATTGTTAACATCTACAATCCACGGGTTAGACGTGACATATATACAGGATGCACTCTCGGACAAGGGGCTTGATCAGAATATGCTTACCGATAGCCTCTGCACTATTCTGCTCAACGGTATTCTGACCCGCAATTAAGACATTAAAAAAAGATATTAATAAAACTTATTTATAAAAAACGAAACATCATGAAATTACTTGAAGGAAAAGTAGCATTAATCACCGGTGCCGCACGCGGCATAGGTAAAGGTCTTGCACTTAAATTTGCTTCAGAAGGTGCAGATATAGCGTTTACTGATCTTGTAATAGACGAGAACGGAGAGCAGACCGTAAAGGAGATCGAGGCTCTCGGAGTGAAGTGTAAAGGTTATGCGAGCAATGCCGCTGATTATGCACAGACCGAAAAAGTAGTAGAAGAGGTTAAGAAAGATTTCGGCAAAATCGATATCCTTGTTAATAATGCCGGTATCACAAAGGATGGTCTCATGTTGCGCATGACAGAGGCACAGTGGGACGCAGTAATCGCGGTAAATCTTAAATCTGCATTTAATTTTATCCACGCGGTACTCCCGATAATGATGCGCCAGAAGAGCGGTTCTATCATCAACATGGCATCTGTAGTAGGTGTGCATGGTAATGCCGGTCAGGCCAACTACGCTGCATCCAAGGCCGGTCTTATCGCTTTGGCCAAGAGTATCGCACAGGAAGTGGGTTCACGCGGTATCCGCGCGAATGCTATTGCTCCCGGCTTTATCGAGACTGCAATGACTGCCGCTCTTCCTGATGAAGTGCGCAAAGACTGGGTAGGTAAGATTCCGTTGCGTCGTGGCGGTCAGGTAGAAGATATTGCCAATGTAGCGACATTCCTTGCTTCAGATCTGTCAAGTTATGTTACCGGTCAGGTAATTCAGGTCGACGGTGGCATGAATATGTAAACCGTATGGAGTGAGCAACCTATTGCGATAGGTGTAACACCCGAAAGAATAATAGGGACGCGCCTGAGCGCGCCCCTATGTTTTTTACAGATATTGATAATACATGAAGAAATTTGCAATAATCCTGGCCGGAGGGGAAGGGAAACGTGCGGGTGGAGATATACCCAAGCAGTTTGTATCGCTCGATGGCAAACCGATAGTATGGTGGTCAATGAAAGCCTTTAAAGAGGCCGATCCCGATACGGTAATTATACTTGTGATGCATCCCGGGTTTTTTGATGATTGGGATATAATAGTGGATAATATGCCCGAAGAGGATTATATACCATGCATATTGAGTTGCGGAGGGTTGAGCCGCGCGCACTCGGTATATAACGGACTTCTGAGTATCAAAGATTATCTTGAAGAGAAATACATAGCCGAAGAAGAGGCGGTAGTGGCTATTCATGACGGTGCTCGTCCGCTTGTAAGCCGGCAAATGATACTCCGCGGGTTTAACGCCATTGAGCATAGTGTAGGTGTAATACCCGGAGTGCGGTGTACCAACTCGCTGCGCAAAGTAGAAGAGCCGTCCCGGGTCTTTGATGGTAGCAGAAGTGTGAGTGTAGACCGTAGTGAATATGTAGAGGTTCAGACACCGCAGATATTCTCATTACCCGATATCTTCTCGGCATATATCATGAATGAAGAGAACAGGGATAAGTTTACAGATGATGCTTCGTTAGCGGAGAGCATCGGTCTTGGGATCAAACTCTATGAGGGTGAGTCAACAAATATTAAGGTCACACATCCTGAAGATTTCAAAATAGCAGAGATATTGCTGAGAGGGATGTTGCAATAATAGAATATATACAATGGAGAAGGGTTTTCTTGATACATCAGTAAAATTTCTTAAAGGGATAGGTGAAGCGAAGGGTAAACTTCTCGCTGAGCAACTTGATATCCATACCTTTAGAGATATGATCGAGTATTACCCATTCCGCTATATAGACCGCAGCAAGATTTATCGCATCTCGGAACTTGAGGGTGAGATGCCTATAATACAGATCTGTGGTCATTTTCTGCATCTCAACATAGAGGGGGAAGGAGCGAAGAGGAGGCTTGTAGGTGCATTTACCGACGGGTCGAGGGTTATGGAGGTAATATGGTTTGCCGGGATAAAAGTGATTAAAGAGATGATCAAGCCTATGACTCAATATATCATTTTTGGCAAGCCAACGCTGTTTCGTAATACCTGGTCGATGGCACATCCGGAAATTGATGTGTATGATCCGGCATTGCCCCCGGCGGGAGTACAGGGAGTGTATAATATGACCGATATTATACGCAAGCGAGGTATAGGTCAGCGACTATTCCGTACGGCAATAGAGTCATTGATTTCAAAACCCGGATTTGCCGGAATGCCGGAGACGCTGCCCGCCCCCATTATAGAAAGATACCGATTCCCGTCGATAACCGATGCATACCGGGTTTTACACTTCCCGCAAGATGCCGCCTCATTGCGTAAGGCCCGGGAGAGGATGAAATTTGAAGAACTGTTTTATCTTGAACTCCAGATATTAAGATATTCTCAGAATAGAAATCATAACCTCAAGGGTCATATCTTTCCGCAAATAGGTACATTTTTCAATAATTTCTATAATCACTGTATCCCCTTCGAACTGACGGGCGCCCAGAAGAGGGTGCTCAAAGAGATCAGGGCCGATATGAAGACAGGCCGGCAGATGAACAGGTTGCTGCAGGGAGATGTAGGAAGCGGTAAGACGATGGTGGCATTCATGTCAATGCTGATGAGTGTTGACAACGGTTATCAGGCCTGTATGATGGCTCCGACAGAGATATTGTCAGCCCAGCATTATGAGACATTAAAGAGTTGGGGCGACAGTATCGGGGTAAGGGTAGAACTGCTTACGGGTAGTACCAGAGCCAAAGAGCGCAGGGAAATACACAGAGGGTTGATAGATGGTGATATAGATATACTTGTGGGTACCCATGCACTGCTTGAAGAGAATGTACAATTCAAAAATATCGGTCTGGCGGTCATAGATGAGCAACATCGTTTCGGGGTGGCGCAACGAGCGAAAATGTGGGGTAAAAACATCATACCCCCGCATGTACTGGTGATGACAGCCACACCGATACCGCGAACATTGGCCATGACAGTTTACGGCGATCTCGATGTGTCGGTAATAAATGAATTACCCCCCGGTAGAAAACCGATTGAAACGTGGTTACGTTTTGACACACAGCGAGGATCTGTAACACGCCACATCCAGAATCAACTGAAAGAAGGGAGACAGGTCTACATAGTGTATCCGCTTATACATGAGAACGACAAGTTAAATCTCAGGAGTCTTGAAGTCGGGTTAGAACAAGTGCGCGAAACTTATCCCGGGGTAGAGGTGAGTTTTGTACACGGCAAGATGAAACCGGCTGAGAAAGAGTATCAGATGCAGAAGTTTGTAGATGGTCGCTCGCGTATTATGGTGGCCACTACGGTGATAGAAGTCGGGGTAAATGTTCCCAATGCATCGGTTATGGTAATAGAGAATGCCGAGCGCTTCGGTCTCTCTCAGTTGCATCAACTGCGCGGGCGAGTGGGACGCGGGGCAGACAGAAGTTGGTGTATCCTTATGACACATGAGAAACTTGCTGCTCCGACCAAGAAGAGATTAAACATAATGACTGAAACATCTGATGGCTTTTTAATATCCGAAGCAGATATGAAACTTCGGGGTCCCGGTGATATGGAGGGAACCCAGCAAAGTGGTATAGCGTTTAACCTTAAGATAGCCAATCTTGCTACCGATGGTCAGATAGTACAGATGGCCAGGGATGCTGCGGAAGATGTACTTGCAGGTAATCCGCAGATAACCGGAGTGGAAGAGGGGAGCGGACTCAAGAGTGCATTAAAATTGGAGTTGCCCGATCTGCAGATACTTGCAGATCAGTTGAAACGAAGATTCGAGAAAAAGATAGACTGGAGTTTTATCTCATAACCGGAATCAAAGTAATGCCCTGATAAACCTTAACGGGGGTAAATATTGTTTGTATAATATGAAAGAGAAAGAAATACGCAAATTACTTGCCGACAAAGAAGGTATCCTGAATCTTAATCCGATGCAGGAGAAAATGATACAGGCAGGTGCAGAAAAGAGAGATATAATATTATTATCACCTACAGGTTCGGGTAAGACAGTAGCATTTGCCGTACCACTCCTTAAGATGCTGAAATCGCCTACAGGTCAGTTGCAGGCGATAATCATAGCACCGAGTAGAGAACTGGTGATACAGATAGCGGGAGTACTACGTAATATAAGTGGTGAATTTCGCGTTTTAGCACTTTATGGAGGGCATAAGGTAGAGGATGAGGTTAACTCCCTGAAGGTCACTCCGGATATTATTGTGGCTACGCCAGGGCGTCTGCTTGATCATATAAACCGTCGTAACATAGAAGTAATACCTACCCGAATACTGGTGCTTGATGAGTTTGACAAATCGCTTGAATTAGGTTTTGAAGATGAGATGTCGAAGATAATAAAGCACTTAAAGAATCTAAGCAGGATAATTCTAACTTCGGCCACGGAGGCACCGAGCATACCCGATTTTCTGCCGATAAATAATCCTATTGTACTTAATTACCTTTCGGATAATAAGAAGTTAAAGCATCGTATGACTGTGAAGAGTGTACATAGCGATGGCAAGGATAAACTCAAGAGTCTCGAAGGGTTATTGCGTTCGATCTCTCCGGAGTCAGGTCCTGAAAAGAGTATTATATTTGTAAATCACCGCGAGAGTGCGGAGCGGATATACGAGTATCTGCATAAAAAAGGTGCCTCATGTGTATTATATCACGGTGCTTTGCAACAGCGAGAGCGTGAATCGGCAATAGCGGCATTCAATTCAGGTGCGCGTCCGATCCTTATCGCCACAGACCTGGCAGCGCGTGGTCTGGATATCAGCGGTGTCAAGAACGTGGTACATTATCACCTGCCGCTCACAGAAGAGACATACACGCATCGCAATGGCCGTACGGCGCGTGTAGAAGAAGTGGGTGACGTATATATCCTTTTAGGTCCGGATGAGCAATTAAACGATTATATGCAGACCGATGGTGTGTACGGTATCTCAGAAAATGCCGACGGCTCTTTAAGCAGTGGTAAAGAGTTACTGTATATATCTGCAGGTAAGCGCGAAAAGTTATCAAAAGGTGACATATTGGGCTTTATAACCAAGGAAGTGGGCGTACCCGGCAATGAGGTTGGTAAAATATCAGTATTTGACCATTATGCTCTTGTGGCAGTAGATGCCAATGCGGCCTCACAAATAATAGCGGCCTCGAAACAGAAGAAGATAAAAGGGGAAAAACGCAAAATAGGTATACTCTCCTGATAATATTTATATCACGCCTGATAAAGATAAGGGAATAAGAAATCGCCAATCCTGTGGATGGCGATTTTTTTTGTAACAAAAACAGAAGTCCGGATGCACCGGATATATATGCACCGGATATATATTAAAATCCCACCCCACGAAAATGGGATGGGATTTTTATTATTATATACTACTCAAATTGTAATTTGAATTACTGTACATTTTTGCGGAGGGCGATCTCTTCGGGAGTAAGTTCGGGATCAACGCCCCAGTTTTGGGCTGCAAGACGCTTGTAGTTATTGTAGCGCCATTGAGCGTTGGCCTTTGCTGCATCAAAGAGTTCCTGAGCCTCGGCGGGATACATTTTCTGAACTGATGCGAAACGTACCTCACCTTTGAGGAAGTCTTCAAATTTATCCCATGCCGGTTCCTTGCTATCGAGTGAGAAGGGGTTATTACCCTTTGCCTCCTCATCGGGATTGTAGCGCCAGAGTTGCCAGTAACCGCATTCTACCGCACGCTTCTCTTCTTCCTGGCTATGACCCATGCCTGCTTTAAGACCGTGGTTGATACAGGGAGAGTATGCGATGATAAGAGAGGGACCATCGTATGCTTCAGCCTCGCGGATAGCCTTGAGAGTCTGAGCATTGTCAGCACCCATTGCTACTTGAGCCACATATACGTAACCGTAAGTGGTAGCGATAAGACCGAGATCCTTTTTACGGATTCTCTTACCTGCTGCAGCAAATTTAGCGATAGCGCCGATAGGAGTAGATTTAGATGACTGACCACCGGTATTAGAATAAACCTCAGTATCAAGTACGAGAATATTAACATTCTTGCCGGAAGCGATTACGTGGTCAAGACCACCGAAACCGATGTCATAACTTGCACCGTCACCGCCAATGATCCACTGACTGCGCTTAGTCATGTAGTGCTTAAGGCTTGCCACCTCAGTGCAGATAGCGCAGTTAGCCTTATTACCCTCAGCGAGTTCAGCCCATTTCTCACCTGCAGCGCGAGAAGCCTTATCATCTTCTCTCACTTCAAGCCAATTCTTGGCAGCCTCTTTCACTTCGGGAGTGCAGCAGTCGCACGACTGTGACTTATTAGCAAGTTCTACGAGGCGAGCGCGCATTTTCTCGTAAGCGATACGCATACCGAGACCGAATTCGCAGAAATCCTCAAAGAGTGAGTTAGCCCAAGCCGGACCGTGACCATCCTCGTTAGTGCAGTAGGGAGTAGAAGGTACAGAACCGGAATAGATAGAAGAGCAACCGGTAGCGTTGGCGATAATTTCGTTAGCACCATAAAGTTGCGAGATGAGTTTGATATAGGGTGTCTCACCGCAACCGGAGCAAGCGCCTGAGAATTCAAACATCGGAGTTGCAAACTGACTGTTCTTAACATTCAGTTTCACATCTACGAGGTTCTGCTTGCTGCTAACTTCCTTCACGCAATATTCCCAGTTCTTATCCTGAGAAAGTTGAGTATCGAGAGGTTGCATAGAGAGAGCCTTATTCCCTTTTTTGCCGGGACAAACATCTACGCAGTTACCGCAACCGAGACAGTCAAGGACATCAACCTGCTGAACGAATCGGAGGCCTTCGAAGCCCTTGCCGATAGCGGGGATAGAGTGATCTTCGCCAAAGGGAGCCTTTGCCATCTCCTCGGCATTGAGAAGGAACGGGCGAATAGAAGCGTGAGGACAAACGAACGCACACTTGTTACACTGGATACAATTTTCAGGATTCCACTCCGGTACGAAAGCAGCCACACCGCGTTTTTCATAAGCAGCGGTACCCTGAGGCCATGTGCCATCGCAGTTATCTACAAAAGTGCTAACCGGGAGGAGGTGACCATCCTGAGCGTTGATGGGCTTAACAACATTTGTGATAAACTTGGGAGCATCAGAAGCGGGAGCCTCCTCATC
>CAMWNR010000026.1 GCA_947175665.1 uncultured Porphyromonadaceae bacterium | reverse complement strand
AACAGGCCTGTAGTGTAGGTTGCGTGTATAATCGGGCGAGAGCAAGCCTGCAGAGTAGGCATTCAGCATAGGCACGTATCAGCAAAAATCAAAGATTTTTGCTGGTGCGTGTACCCGCGACTCTACATCAGTTAGATGTGCCGCGTAGCGGTACTTCAGAAAACGGGAAATACATCTTTAGAAGTGCTGAAGTACCGCTACGCGGCACCTGGGTTGGTGTGAGGGTGTGCGCGTACACGCACCAGAGAAAAGGCTAATGCCTTTCCTCTGATACGTGCCTATGCTGAAATCCCGCTACGCGGGATGTTTCACCGCAATGTTTGTTTCGGGTATTAACTGCAGAGCGGGATGTTTCACCGCGATTTTGGTTTCGGGTAGTAACTGCTACGCGGGATGTTTCACCGCGATTTTGGTTTCGGGTAGTAACTGCTACGCGGGATGTTTCACCGCGATATTTGTTTCGGATTGATTACGGGATTCGCCGGGCTTGCACCGGCGGATGCTGCTATTGACAAAGAAGCATCTTCTCACGAAGATGCTTCTCTTTATCCTAAAAAGTTGTTATGTTGTCATCATTATGTGGGCGAAGATGGATTCGAACCACCGAAGGTATAAACCAGCAGATTTACAGTCTGCCCCATTTGGCCACTCTGGTATTCGCCCGGTTGGAAACCCTTTTGGATTTCCGACAATACAAAGGTAGAAAAAAAAGTTTAATCTACAATACCTATTTAACTATCTTTAACATATTTTTACACATATTTTATCTTGGTAAAAATTTACCTCTCTTTGCAATCAGGTAACCGCAGCCATGAAATCGGCTGAATGGAAGTATGCTAAAACTCCCTTTCACCTTGATTCCCACCCCCTTTGCTCCGGTTTTTTCCTTTGCGATCTTTCGGTTGTGCTCCGGAAAATTAGTTTTCCTAATATCTACAGGGTGATGTGTAAAAACTGTTAAATACTTAATCTGCGAAGTGTGCCGAGCAATTCCTTGTTTATCGGCTTATCATTCTTGATGGCGCGGGTGAAGGGTACATATACGATCTCATCGTTTTTGATGCCGATCATTACGTTGCGCTGATCATCTTGCAGGGCATCGATTGCTGCCGCGCCCATGCGGGATGCCAGAATACGGTCGTAGGCCGTAGGCGAACCACCTCGCTGCAGATGACCGAGTATCGATACACGCACATCATATCCGGGATACTCCTCGTTTACACGCTGAGCCAACCCCATCGCTCCTCCGGTAATCGGACTCTCGGCCACCAATACTATCGAAGAGTTTTTGGATTTTCTGAATCCGTTCTGGATAAGTTCGGCCAACTGGTCTACCTGAGTGCTGATCTCCGGTATTATGGCAGCCTCCGCACCTGATGCTATGGCACCGTTAAGTGCGAGGAAGCCGGCATCGCGTCCCATAACCTCTATAAAGAAGAGTCGTTCGTGAGATGTAGCGGTATCCCTTATCTTATCCACACAATCCATAATGGTATTGAGCGCAGTATCGTAGCCGATGGTGGAGTCAGTGCCATACAGGTCATTGTCAATAGTACCCGGCAGACCGATTATGGGGAAATTAAATTCGTTGGCAAAGATTCTGGCACCGGTAAGTGAACCGTCACCTCCGATTACTACGAGGGCATCTATCTCGTGACGACGCAGTACATCGTAGGCGCATTGACGACCTTCGGGGGTCTGAAACTCTTTACAGCGGGCTGTCTTAAGTATAGTACCCCCGCGCTGTATGATATTACTTACATTTTGAGTCGAAAACTCCTGAATTTCGTCGGTTATCAGTCCCTTATATCCGCGATAAATACCATATACACGATACCCGGCAAATATTGCGGCGCGTGTCACCGCGCGTATAGCGGCATTCATACCGGGGGCATCGCCTCCCGATGTCAATATACCTATTGATTTAATCTTCTCCATATTCAATTGAATATTCTACCCCTGATATTATTGTCAGGGTTGATTACAAAATTAACAATTTTTGTCTATTTCACAAAAAAATAGTACCTTTGAAGTATATCAGGATCTTATCAGATGATATTATCCCATATACTGATTCAAACAATGTTTTAATGAAAAGAGTTGCGACTATCGGTACTTTTGATGGAGTGCATCGCGGCCACCGCGAGGTTATCCGTACTCTTCTCTCCGAGGCGGAGGCCGTAGGGGCCGAGCCGCTCGTCGTTACATTCCGCAATCACCCTCTTTCGGTCATAGCGCCTGAGAGAACCCCGGGCATGCTTTGCTCTCCCGAAGAGAAGTATGCCGCTATCACCGCTACCGGTGCCTCCTGCGTTATGCTCGATTTCACTCCGCAGATGTGTGCGCTCTCTTCGGGTGAATGGCTTTGCTATCTGCGCGACAACTATGAGGTAGGCTCGATTGTTATCGGTTATGATAACACCTTCGGTTGCGATGGCAGATACTTATCCCGACAAGATTACCTCCGCATTGCCGAAGCAGCAGGTCTCAATATGATTACCGCTCCCGAAATAGAAGGTCTCTCAAGTTCGGCGATACGCCGCCTTATCCGTAACGGTGCTATGGAGCAGGCCGCCCGTATGCTGGGCCGATATTATACCCTGCACGGCACAATTGTGCAGGGCAATCAACTCGGGCGCACCATCGGTGTGCCTACGGCCAATCTCCAACTCAACCATTCGGGACTCCTCCTCCCCCCTTACGGTGCCTACGTGTCAGAGATTCTGATACCCGGCAAGGGGAGATTTCGCGGTGTGACCAATATCGGGATGCGCCCTTCTATCGACCCTGCCTTACGCTCCCCTCTCCCTACTGTCGAGACTCACATTCTCGATTTTGACGATGATATTTATGGTGCCGAAGTAGCCCTGTCTCTACTGACACATATCCGGGATGAGAAGAAATTCCCATCTCTCGAGGCTCTCAAAAATCAGATTGCCGAAGATATTGAAGTGGCGCGCGGTTACACCCCTCTTACCCAATTCAGATAATTAAATTTTAACCTTATGGAAATCATTAATTTTGCCGAAACCCCATCGCTCGTAAGCAGATATATGATGGAGATGCGTGATACAACCATCCAGTCTGACCCTCTCAGATTCCGCACCAACCTGGACCGGATAGGTCAGATCATGGCCTACGAGATTTCGCGCAGACTCGAATATAAAGATGTGAATATCACTACTCCGCTCGGTTCCTGCACATGTCAGGATATTGCTGACAAAGTGGTTTTGGCTACTATATTACGCGCAGGGTTGCCGTTTCACCACGGATTCCTTAACTACTTTGACCGTGCTGAAAATGCCTTTGTGAGCGCTTACCGTAAATATAAAGAGAAAGGAGACTCTTTTGACGTCCTGATCGAATATCTCGCGTCCCCCTCTATCGAAGGTAAGACATTGATTCTCGTAGACCCGATGCTCGCTACCGGTTCCAGCATGGAACTCGCCTATAAGGCTCTTCTGTCAAAAGGTACTCCGGCTAAAATACATATAGCATCTGTAATCGCCTCCTCGCAAAGCGTAAACTATGTGCGCGAACACTTCCCTGAAGATACCACTCTATGGGTTGGTGCGATCGATGCGGAGGTTAACGCCCACTCTTATATAGTGCCGGGATTAGGTGATGCCGGTGATCTGGCATACGGCGAAAAGGAGTAATGGAGTATGACGCTCAACAGTATTGAAATAGTTGACTTCAAGAATATACCTGAGGCTCATCTGGAGTTTTCGCCGGGAGTAAACTGCCTGGTCGGGCTTAACGGCATGGGAAAGAGCAATCTCCTTGAGGCCATACATTTCCTCTGCCTTGCGCGTGGTATTACCTCTATGCCCGAAACCGGCTTTATACGCCATGGGTGCGACCTCTTTTCGCTCCGCGGGCGCTTTACCACCGATTCGGGTACTGAGGAAACTGTCAGCGCAGGTATCATCAGAGGTAAAGGCAAAAGCGTAAAACGTAATGGCAAGGAGTATCAGCGTATATCCCAGCACTTCGGGGCATTCCCCCTGGTGAGTGTCACTCCGGCTGACTCCGAGATAGTTAGCGGAGGTGCCGAGGAGCGCAGGCGGCTTATGGATATGGTTATCTCTCAGGCAGATCCCTCATATCTGTCGAGACTTATAAGATACACCCGCGCCCTGGAGAGCCGCAACAAGATGCTGCGTGCAGGTGTCAGAGACAATCTGCTTTATGAGTCGGTAGAGATTAGTATGGCCGATGCGGCCACTGAGATAAACAAGGCTCGTGCCGAGTGGGTGGAGCGTATCTCTCCCACTCTGGTACAATACTATTCGGTCATCGCCGGTAATGATGAGCAGGCCGGACTAGAATATAAAAGCGTACTTAATGACTCCTCCTTACCCTCAATACTTGCAGAGACCCGGGCTAAGGATTTAGCATTGGGATTTACCTCCAAGGGGATACACCGCGATGATCTGATCACCACTTTAGGTGAGTACTCGATGCGCAGGCTCGGCAGTCAGGGTCAGGTCAAATCATTTACACTCGCTCTGCGGCTCGCTATATTTGAGTTCTTACGCAATACAGGGGGTAAGACTCCTATCTTGCTACTCGATGATATATTCGACAAACTCGACGCACGGCGCGTAGAGCATATTTTACGACTCGTAAGCGAAAACAGCGGTTTCGGCCAGATCTTTATCACCGATACCAATAGAGAGCATATAGACTCCCTTCTGGCCGATCTGGGCGGTTCGCCAAAACTCTTTGAGGTCTCGGAGGGGAAGTTTAAATAATCTATATATATTTGTAACCATGAAGCGCACTGAAACAATGTCGGCCGGTGATGTCCTGCGCCAGGTGATAGATGAAGCCAATCTGGGCAATCGTCTCGCCGAGGTGAGAGCCGTAGAGTTGTGGCCTCAGATTATAGGCCCCGACATCGCGGGCAAGTGTATGCGCCCGTATGTAAAGGCCGGCGTGATGTCTATAAGATGTATCGATGCCGCATTGCGCCACGAACTCCACATGCAACGCTCTTCGATAGCGCGCGCCATCAATTCAGTTCTTAAAGGCAATATTATCCGTGAGATACGCTTTATAGGTTAATTACCTACTTTTACAATATCGCTTAATTACCTGTTATGGAAAGAATAGATATATCCCAAATCAATCTTGACGATTTCCGCCATTCCATCCCCGTACAACTCCGATTTAACGATATCGACATCCTGGGACACCTGAACAATATCGTTTATTTCGCATTTTATGACCTTGCCAAGGCGCGTTTCTTACAAACTATTAAGAAGGGTAATATTGACTTCCGTAAAGTGGAATGCGTCATCGCCAATATAAACTGCTCGTACATCAAGCAGATACTGTTTGGCGAAGAGATTGAAGTACTTACCAAGTGCAGCCATATCGGCGAGCGATCTTTTGTACTGCGTCAGTGTCTTATAGAGTCATCTACGCGCGAAATACGCTCTGTCTGCGACACCGTGATGGTGGCCTTTGACCCGGCTCTCGGTAAATCTGTACCTATGAGCCATGAGTTGCGTAAGGCGCTGATTGATTATGAGAATCTCACCGATATTATCGAACCCCCTCACGATAGCCCGGTAAATCTCTGAATCGGTCTTTAATTTCCGAACTCTTATCGCCTGCGAAGCGTTAATATGATGATACCGTCAGTGGTATCCGCGATTAGTTTGAATAAATAATAGAAGTGGTTTAGGCAGTTTTTTGATTCTCACCCTGCTTACATCGCTTCATAACACGCATATTGAAATGTCTGCAATAAATATTCCTCTTGATCTCAATCAGTTTGATAAGAAAAGTGCTGATTACAACATACTGTGCCTGGCCGAACAGTCTCGTCAGGCAATCGCCTCACTTATTGATGAAGAGCGATATATGGATGCTCTCGAACGCACTATCTCCATGATGCGCGACCTGCGCGAGTTTTCCGATTTTGAAAACAGGGAGTTTCGTACCCTCTTCGCCACAACCCTGTTTAATCTGGCTGAGATCCACTTCAGACTTAATGATTTCAAACAGAGTGAAAAGGAACTTGAAACTCTATTTAAAGTTCTCGGCAGATTGGTTAAAGAGGATGCCGAGCGTTACGGCGAATTTCATATTCTCGCTATGGAATTGGCGGCCCGTATCATCCGCTCTCGTAAAAAAGCGATCGAACTCCTTGTTAAAGAAAAACTTAATACCGAAGCCCTCTACGAGAAGGTTAATGCCGGCATTACCTCCGCTACCGACCGTCTGGTTGAATCTCTGCGTAAGGTAGGCGAACTTGTAGCCGCATCGGGCGCGTATAAAGAGGCTCTCAAATTCTATGCAGAGGCTGTAAAATTCTCCAAGACCAATTCGGGCAAGATAGGACGCCTTGAAATCAAACTTACCATCGAGATGGCTGAGGTGATGAGTCGCGTCAAGTCGATGCGTCAACGCGCCAAACGTCTGCTTGCGGCCGTTCTGCCCCACGCTATCGCTCTGGAGATAATCGAACTTGAGGAGGAGATAATGGCGCTGATGGATATGATTGATAAACTTGAAGACCAACCATCGCGCTGGAAATCTTTTATCAACTCTCTCTCATATTCCAACCTCAAATCTTATATCACCTCCAAAACCGAAGGGGATAAGGTGACCGATGGCGAAGAGGATAAAGAGTGCGATAAAGACGCTTAATCAGAAATTTAATATATATGTCTACTGTCTTAAATACCAACGGTGAATCTTTACAGATTCCTAAACCATATAACCCGGCCACATTTGTATGCGATATCGTATACGCCAAGTGGAATCCCGACGTAACCCATCCCCTGCGCGATGGCGCCGTAGAAACTCTACGCGAGGCCGGGGTAAAAAATGAGAATATACGCCTTCATGCCGTACCCGGCACCGTCGAACTCATCAATGCCGCAGGCGTACTCGTAAAGCGTCGTCCGGACGCGGTTATTATTATCGGTTGCGTAATACGGGGCGACACTCCCCACTTCGATTATGTCTGTCAGCAGGCCGCTCAGGGCGCCGCCATACTCAACGCTCAGGGTGAAACACCTGTCATATTCGGTGTTCTGACCGTCGACAATCTGCAGCAGGCACTCGACCGTGCCGGAGGAACACTCGGCAATAAGGGGGCCGAAGCAGCCGTAGCAGCGATCGAAATGGCCAATTTTCATGCACAAATATGCTGAGCATGTGCATTATTTTGTTAACAGATGTTAAATTATAGTTAATTTAAGCATTTTTGTCCCTTTTGAGGAGTGAAGATTGGAAAATAAAATGTAACTTCGCAACGTTTTTGATAGCAAAAGAAATTGTTTTATTATTTTAATTTTTACGATCATGAAAAAAGTAGTTCTCGCTCTCGCTGTAGTATTCAGCGTAGCACTCGTATCTTGCTCTTCTAAGGAAGCCGCTACTAACGATTCTGAAACCGCTGCAGTAGACACAACTGTTGTTGAAGACACAGTTGCTCCCGTTGCTGACAGCGTAGCAGTTGACAGCCCCGTTGCTGACTCAACTGTTGCTGAGTAATCAACAGGCTTTAGAGCAATCCTTACGAGGATATCAAAAATTAAGAGGTTGTATCTCATAGAGATACAACCTCTCTTTTTTATACCCCTTTCCCTCTTCCTATCAAATTCATGTACAGCAAAGAGCATAAACAAAAATCGCCGGCAGAGCAGACATTCAGCAATCTCAGCGTTCAGAAGCACGCATAGAAGACATTCAGTAATATCTAAAGAAGTGATCTCGCAGGGAGAGCATTCAGCAATTCCTGGCGAAGCCGCCTGCAGAGCAGGCATTCAGCATAGGCACGTATCAATCAAGGCCGGAAGGCCTTGATTGGTGCGTGTATTAGCGTAACCACACCACATTTAAATGTGCCGCGTTAGCGGTACTTCAGAAAACGGGGATGGTGTTTAAAGGATGTTTGCGTGGCGCTGAAGTACCGCTAACGCGGCACATTATTTGGGAAAGGGTATAAGAATACACGCACCAGCAAAAATCAAAGATTTTTGCTGATACGTGCCTATGCTGAAATCCCGCTACGCGGGATGATACCCCTTGAATATTTACTTCTCTATTATATTTCGCACGCGGGATAATCGCCCGTGAATATGCTTCTCGATTCTATTCCGCTACCCGGTATGATCGCCCTTGAATATATTTCTCGAGTATTTTTCCCTATGCGCGATGAGATTCTGTTGATGGTTACTTCATGTTGAAGTGGCGTGAGGCGAGGCGTGATCCATCGCAGAAGAGTTCTACGGTGTAGTCTCCGGGGGTAAGGGTTGTATTTACCTGCCAATAGATCTGCACGTGTTGCTCTCCGTTATCATACTCGATCTCGCGGGCGGCACTCGACGACAGGGTCTGACCGTCATAACTGAAACTCGGACCTCCGCCAAGCACCACACCGTCGGGCGATATGATACGCATGTACACGCTCTTCTTGCCGGCCGATGCGGTATTGTTGGGATTGATAGTAAATGAAGTGCCTAAAGTCTTGGCTTTGGCTACCTTCTTCTCTACCTTACCTTTCTTATTATACGCATTAAAGGACACTCCGGTTACGCTCAATTTCTTAGCCTTGGCTACAGTCTGCTCCAACTGCTGATTATCGCGTTGCACTGTGGCAGCCGTAGTCTCGAGTTGCTGATTCTTTGCCTGCACCTGCTCTATCTCCTTGCGCAGACCTTCGTTCTCCTCACCGAGTCGCTTTATCTCTTCAAGATAATGGCGTACAATTTTTTTAAGCGAGGCTATCTCCCCTTCGAGTTGCTTGATACGGGTGCGGTTTTGCGAATTGGATGCTTTCTCTGCATTAAGTTCCTTCAGCAACCCCTCTACTTTAAGTCGCGCGGCATTATACTGCTGCACGAGACTGTCATTCTTAAGATAAACCTGCTGATCTTCATACTGTGAGAAATCGGCATTGAGTTGATTAAACTCATTGGTCAGCAGCAAGCGGTCATTTGCGAGTGCCAGAGAGTCTACTTTGGCCAACGCCTCATTGGCGGTAGCCGTCTGTCGGGAATTATTGGTAATGAGTACAATCACCAGGGCGGCCATGGCTACAAAGACTCCTACACCGGTCCATAGTATAATTTTCTGATTCTTGTTCATCTTGCTTTATATTGTAATTTCGGGTTCATTAAGTAAGTAATTATTTAGCGGCGGCGCTTCTTGCTCTTTGATTTTGACGAGGTACTCTTCTTGCGCGAAGATGTGCCGCTCACTTTCTTACTTCCGGCACCACTGCTCTTAGAGGGGATTGTAAGAGTATTGCCGGCGCGGATGTTGTCACCCTTAATATTATTGGCGCTACGCAATGCCTCGACTGTAGTACCGTATTTTTTAGCAATTGTAGTCAGGCTCTCGCCGCTTTTGATCTGGTGATTGACGGGTTTGGCCGCCTGAGTATTGTTTTTCTTACGCTGTGAGGTGGGGGTTGTTGTTTTTGTGCTGCTCTTTGACGATGATGCGCTCTTTGATGCCACCTGCTGAGTATTCTCCGTTTTTGAAGCGGAGGGGCGCTTCTCGGCTACTGTGGCAGGCACCGTTGTCTCGATCCGGAGTTTCTGACCGGCTCTTACGGCATTGCGACGCAGAGAATTCCAACTGCGTATGTCGGCTACTTTCACCTCATATCGGTCGGCTATACTGTTTATAGTCTCGCCTGCCGCCACGGTGTGAGTAACTATTCTGGTATTTCGGGTCAGAGGAGTACTCTCTCTCACCGGGCCCTGATTGCGCGGGGCTGCCGGCACTACCTCCTCTTCCACATCAGATTCGTTACGGGACGCCACGAGATTTACATCTTCGGTATCATCCTCCTGAGCCTCCACATCATCCTCTCCCATTGCCAACTCACCGGGCATCGCTTCGACTCTGCGCGCATACTTGGCCGATTCGTAAGCGAGTATCTCAGGTTCACTCATTATGTAAGCCTGTACCTGCTGAGCGGGAAGAATCAGCATATACTGCTTCTTGGCCGAACCGGGGATGATGTCGGCACGGAATTGCGGATTCAGGATACGCAATTCTTCGATAGGGATATTCAGCACCTTGGAGATCTGCTCGAAGTGTACTCTGTCTGAAATACCGATTGTATCGGTTACGAGCGGACGGGTAGGCAATACCGGTGAGATATTATGCTCCTTATAGTAATTCATGGCGTAGTTGGCAGCGATAAACATCGGCACATATCCGCGGGTCTCCGGACTGAGATATTGATAAATACTCCAGAAATCCTGTTTCGAGGGGTCGCCTCCGGCTCTGCGTATAGCCTTGTTCACATTACCGGGACCACAGTTATAGGCAGCGATAGCCAGGCTCCAGTCACCGTATGTATCATACAGGTCATGAAGCATTTTGGCAGCCTTTTTTGATGATTTATAAGGGTCGCGGCGCTCATCGACAAGCGATGATACTTCAAGACCATACCCCTTGGCGGCGGCAGGCATGAACTGCCAGAGTCCTCCCGCACCTGAGCGGGATACCGCATTGGGATTAAGGGCAGACTCGATCACGGGGAGATATTTCAGTTCCTGAGGCAGTTGTTCGGCCTCGAGCGCCTGCTCGAAGATAGGCATATAATAAAGACTCAGTCCGAGCAGAGAAGCCACCATAGGGCGCCCTCTCTCCATATACCGGTCGATATAATTCCTTACTACCGGATTAAACGGCAGGTCGATAACTGTAGGGAGTTCGGCCAGACGTTCACGTATTGTGGCATCGGATGTAGAGGGGTTTGATGAGGTGCGATAACGGTCATCTGTATCGGTATAATTCTGCATATACCACGACTCAAGCATCTTACGCGAATCAACTTCAAAACTTTCGGGATAAATTATAGCGTCATCAGTGATGGAGTGCTTAAGGTCGAGCACATTCTGCTGAGTCTTCGGAGCGGCTGTAAGTGTCAGCCCTCCGAGAGCGAGAGTTATTATAAGGAGTCTGATTTTCATTTCTTTTTGTAATATCTTGGTCTGATACTTTTATGTATATGTTACCTCGGATAGTGAGGTTATGCGGTTTGACTGATTTTAAAAGGTAAATCCCCAGTGCAATGCCGGTGCGGGTCGCGAACTCCCCGGATTTATCATCAACCCCGGGGCTACATCCATCGACAGATTGTCGCTGACATCAAAGTGAGTGAGCGATGCGTCTACGTATGCATCGAGCATACAGAGCAGATACAGACCCACACAGCATATTATGCAGAGGTCGCGGTTGCGACGGTAGTAATCCTTGCGGCGCTTGAATGTCTGTGACAGCCACTCCTTACTTAGGGTCGATTCATCTACATTAGGAGGGAAGAAATCGAGATACGATTTGGTATCCGGGTCATCATCCATTATATCCGAGTAGGCGAGTGAGTAGTCGGAATACATGCGGGCATTCCAACTTGTGCCGTAGGCCAACCCCATATACCCGCCGATGATAATGGGGAGTTTCCAATATCGGCGGTTGTAGATCTGTCCTAATCCCGGGAAGAGAGCGCTAAGCCAGACCGCCCGTGTGGGACTCGGATTGAAAATCCGCTTCCCGTCAAGTCCGTAGGGATAATCGTCAGAGGTCACCTCGGTGAGCGGTACATTCTCGCCCCCTTCTGCAGATTCTCCCTCCGTTTCGGGTACTTTTACTTCTACCTTGGCATCAAGATACACCTGATTATCGGGTTCAGGCACCGAATCACCGGATGCAATGACCTGACCCCTCTGCCCGGGTGCAGACGGCAAGGTGGCGGCGCGCAGTAAATCGGCCGGCAGCGGCAATAATATTGCCAGAATCAGTATAAGTGCCGAAACGCTCTTTTTCAACTTTTAATCTTTTCAAACAATGCTACAAGTTGCTGCAACTCGTCATCGCTGTTAAACTTCAGCGTGATACTGCCGCATCCATCCTCCTTGCGGCTGAACTTTACGGGTGTGGGGAAGTATGTGGAGAGTTGGCGCGCGAAAAATTCATACTCTTTTGAGGCCGCACCCGCTCCTTTACTCTTTTTCACTCCTACTTTGGGTGTTTCACCGGCTTCGATAGCCTCGTTGATCTCCTTGGCCATCTCCTCCACACGGCGCACGCTTAAACCCTCTTTGAGTATCAGGTTATACAGTTTCAACTGCTGCTTGGGATTGCTTACGGCCAACAACGCACGGGCATGACCCATATCGAGTTTACGGTCGCGCAGACCGAGTTGTATCTCGGCCGGGAGTTTAAGCAGACGCAGATGGTTGGCTATTGTGGCTCTTTTCTTTCCGAGACGCTCTGACAGGCGTTCCTGAGTAAGCGAGTAGGAGTCTATCAGTTTTTTAAATGCGAGAGCCACCTCTATGGCGTTTAGGTCTTCACGCTGTATATTCTCGATCAGAGCCATTTCGGTCACTTCTGAGTCAGAAGCGGTGCGCACGTAGGCCGGCACAGTCGGCAATCCGGCCAGGGCGGCCGCGCGCCAACGGCGCTCACCTGCGATAATCTGGTAGCGACCATCGGCATTCATCCTCAGCGACAGGGGCTGAACGATACCGAGTTCGCGGATGGAAATCGCCAGTTCCTGCAGCGACTCCTCATCAAAGTTACGGCGCGGCTGGTCAGGATTGGGATCTATTTTATCTATCTCTATCTCATTTATAGCCGAAGAGCCGTCGGTTCGCACATCAGATATCGAGATAAGCGAATCAAGACCTCGGCCGAGAGCATTTCGTTTCTGCATTGTGGTTTATTTCTTCTTACGGTGTTTCATCACGAGTTCGCGGCTCAACTGACAGTATGCGATAGCACCTCGGCTATCGGGGTCGTAAAGTATTACCGGCAGACCGTGGCTGGGAGATTCCGATAATTTGATGTTTCGCGGTATTACGGTCTTGAATACCATATCTCCGAAGTGGCCTTTGAGTTCTTCGTAGATCTGATTGGCAAGCCGCAGACGCGCATCATACATGGTAAGCAGGAATCCCTCTATCTCCAATGTCGGCTTCAGACGCGACTTTATTATGCGTATCGTATTGAGCAACTGAGATATACCCTCAAGAGCGAAGTATTCCGCCTGTACCGGTATTATCACGGAGTCGGCTGCGGTAAGGGCATTGACTGTGATTACACCCAGCGATGGGGAGCAGTCTATCAGTATATAATCGTACTCATCTTTGAGTTGAGACAGAACCTTCGATAGCACACGATCCCTGTCAGGACGGTTCATCAATTCTACTTCCGCCCCGACGAGATCTATTCTCGACGGTATTATTTCAAGACCCTCCACACAGGTTTTTATCACCGCCTCTTTTGAGGGGTACTCGTCTACGAGACACTCATAGACGCTAACTTCGGAGGTAGCCGGGTCAATACCCAGACCACTTGTTGCGTTGGCCTGCGGATCGGCATCTACAAGCAATACGCGCTTACCATCGGCGGCAAGACAGGAACCGAGATTGAAGGCGGTGGTGGTTTTTCCCACACCTCCTTTCTGGTTGGCTATGGCTATAATTTTTCCCATATTGCAAATTAACAAAGATTCGAGGACTTATTCAAACTTCTAATCCTTAAAATCTCTTAAAATACTCCTAAAATACTCCTTAATTAATATTTTTATCCGTTTCGGGCCTTATTTCGGTAAAAAAAGCGACCTCTTAACCTTTTATTTATCCTCTTTTCGTACCGGCCCATTCTCCGCTATCCCTGTTCTGATTACCCGGCGGAAACTCAACCATAATATCAGTGCGGCACACAGCAACGCTACTATGAAACTGTAATATACTCCGACATTGCCTAAATCATATTTTACGGCCAGCATCAGCATCAGGGGGATACCGACAAGTATATAACTGATCACCGATGCCCACAGCAGCGGTTTTACTACCGAGGTGCCGCGCAGCGCATTGGCGTAGGTAAGTTGCACCGCGTCACCGAACTGATACAGTATCAGGGGCATCAATAGTGGCAGAGCCGCTGCTTCTACCGCTGCATCGGGTGTAAAGAAGCGTAACAACGGATCAAAAAAGAGATAAAAACAGAGCGATGATATTACCGCCAGACATAAGATCAGATGCAGACCGGCTGTCGCTATCCGTTTCGCCCCCCGGTAGTCGGTCACTCCCCATAGATTTGCCACTCGTATAGAGGTGGCTACCCCGAAACCCATGTATATCATAAATCCCAACTGGGCTATGGTATTCACCACCTGATATGATGCGAGTTGGATAGTGCCGAACCATCCGCTCACCACCCCGCCGAAACTCCATAAAAAACATTCGATACCGCTCTGTATCATCACCGGGTACGAGGTAATCCATACTTTGCGGCAATCGGTACGAATCTTGCCGGCCTCCCCTCTTCCGAACCCTGCGAGATATACCCTGCGCTTACTGCTGAATATATAAATACCTGTTATCACCAATGCTGATACCACTCTGGCTATCAGGGTACTTAGACCTGCTCCTAAAAGTCCCATCCGCGGAAATCCCATCTCTCCACCTATAAGGAGCCAGTTGCCGAAGATATTCAGCAGATTGCATCCTAATATTATCCACATCGGGGTAGCGGTGTCGGTACATCCGTTTGAGGTCTGCTGAAGTGCGTTAAAGAGCGCCATCGGAATAAGTGTTGCCAGCACTATGAGATAGTACGGACGTATCAAGGGTAGAAGATCGGCGTCCTGACCCATCCTGTCGACAAAGAAATATACACCTCCCAGGATGATTGTAAAGCAGAGTGAAACCACCAGATTGCTTATCACCCCGGCACGCATCATCATTCCTACCCCTTGTGTATCCTTGCGCCCGAACAGCGCACCGACAAGGGGGGTCAATCCTGCGGCAAAACCGAGTTGCATCACTGTGGCCACCATGAATATTGCATTTACAAAGGCCACCGCCCCGAGTTCGCGGGTACCGCAATGCGCCACCATAATGGTATCGGCAAATGATACCACCACAATACCGAGTTGGGTGACCATCACCGGCAGACCCAACTTTATAAGATGCTTATATTCCGAGCCGTAAGATGACTTGAGTCTTACTATCCCGGCTATCGTTTCTATCGCTCGCATATCAGATTACCGGCATCTGTGTGCCGGCCGGATTATTCTTACTGCAAAGTTCGTAATTATAAATCATTCCTCCAAATCACGACCTATACGGAAATGACAGGAACTACGCCCCGCTTAAAAACACTGTCGCGATGTTAACATATCTTGACACCGGGGTATTACTGAGCGGCACCGGTTGTAAAGAGACGTTAAATCTACTTTATTTTACTAAATATCTGAGTTTTTTACAAAACATACCGGAATTTTTTGCGTTAAAGTATTGCATTTTTATCAGTTTTTTTCTACCTTGCAGGCGATTTTATTCTTTAACTTCATAGGGATAATACATTTATAGTAAATCAACCTGCATCAGTAGAACCGAGAATAATAATCCATAATAATATAATTCAACCAAAATTTAACTTAATGAGACATTTTCCCGTATTCATGAAATCGGCATTAGTGGCGGCTTGCGCCCTTTCCGTTAGCATGGCGGCTGCGCAGTATCAGCGCGTCCCCTCACCCGGATATGTTGCCGATCCCGCAGTAAGCGGTGCTAAGTTTGCAGAGAAGAATCTCAGCAGTTTCCCCGAAGCCGGCCTCCTGGAGGCTGATGCTCCCGAGGCATTGCCTGAAGGCGCTCTTGGCAAGAAAGTGCGTCAACGCCCTGCAAACCCCCTCCGTTCTGCCGACACCCCTAAGGGTAACATCAACGTGTTGTGTTCCCGCTTTATGGGTCAGGCCGGCTACGAACAGTCTTACTATGGCAAACTTGACCCCATTACCGGACGTACCACTCCCATCTATCGCGGTTCGTATTTCGGTAATGGCGATGACTTCTCCATTATGACCGGTGTAGTGCGCAACAACATCCTTTATATCCCTGAACTCCATCATACTCAGGATGATATGGTTGTGGGTACTGTTCACATCCGCTGGAAACGCATTGACCTTAACACAGGCACTCAACTGGAGCCGTTTATGTATGACCTCGCCGGTGACGGTGGTCGTATGCTTCTTTACTCCGCTACTTACGTAGAGAGTGAAGATAAGATCTATGGTCTCTCTTGGGATGTGCCGACCGAGACCGGTGGTACTCTCGTATCTATCGACTGCTCTCAAGAGGTATGGA
This sequence comes from uncultured Porphyromonadaceae bacterium, assembly GCA_947175665.1. Classification (GTDB taxonomy): domain Bacteria; phylum Bacteroidota; class Bacteroidia; order Bacteroidales; family Muribaculaceae; genus Lepagella. The sequence continues at coordinate 9,959 of CAMWNR010000026.1, read as the reverse complement.
CTCCCAAAGTACTTGGCCAACTCGGTTCAAGCAGCCTTGACTACATGGTTAATATCGCTTACAATCCCGTAGATGAGAAACTTTACGGCTTTGTATCTAACGGTACTTTTAACGAAATCGGCTTTGACAATCAGGGTAAGCCCGTAGCAATCTCCGTGGCTCAGTATGATGACTGGGATGAGTATTATTGCTATCTCCCGGCTTATTACTCAAGCGGTATCTGCTATTCTCCTTACGATCACGCCTTTATCTACCACCTCAACAACCCCAGCACAGGTGAGTACTATACCGGCGCTATCGATGCCGAGACTTTCCAGGCTTACCTCCTTTCTGAGCCGGAACCCCTCGCTTATTATCCGATGCTCTACTGCACAGATTCTTATGCAGATGAAAATGCTCCGGACCGTATGGCTAAGGCTCAGGTATCATTTAGCAATGCTGACCTCTCGGGTTCATATTCTTTCACTGCTCCCACAGTTCTCTTCAATGGTGTGAAGATTGAGGGTAATGTGACTGTACATGTTCTCGTTGACGGTACTGAGGTTTATCAGGCAAGTGTGGCTCCCGGTGCTACTGTAAATCAGAATCTCACCGTGTCACAGGGCATGCATGACCTTGACATCTACGCTTCGGTAGGTAACCTTAACGGTCCTAAGGCCCGCACTTCTTTCTATGCAGGTTATGATGTGCCCGCCGCTCCTACCGGTCTCGCTTACACAAGTGGCATACTTACCTGGAACACCCCCTCTAACAAAGGTGTTAATTCACTTTACGGTGGCTACATAGATCTCTCTGACGTTACTTACGATGTATATATCAACGATACCAAGGTTAACAATGAGCCCATCTCAGGCAATCAGTATGCCCTCGATGCCGCTCAGGTTGAAAACGGTCGTTGCGACATCACCGTAACCGCTACTTCTCACGGTCTTACTTCTGCCAAGTCTGCAGCGATCAGCCGCACTCTCGGTCAGGGCTACACTCTCCCCGTAACCTTCGTTCCGACCCCCGTACAGGCTAACCAGTTTGAGGTTGTTGATGTTAATAACGATGGCTATAAGTTCAATTACTGGCCTGAGCAATATGGCGACCCCGTATTCTCACTCTTCACAACCGAGTGGACTTCTGTTCCCAATGACTGGTTGTTCCTCCCCCCGGTATATTGCGATTCTGCCGAGGCTCTGTATGAGTTTACTTTCGACTTCTACAACGCTATGCAGAAGACCGACTATTACGACACTATGGATATCTGCATAGGTACCGATCCCAAACCCTCTGCAATGGGCGAACCGTTCTATTCTCACGATAGCCACGAGCAGATCACTCAGACCAAACTGACTTCTCGCTTCAGCGTACCCAAACCCGGTACTTATTATATCGGTATCCACTCTAAAGCATCTGTCAATCCTGAGACTCCCAACCACCACCGTGGTATCTACTGCCGCAACTTTGTTGTTGAGAAATCCAACAGTACTGTTAAAGCACCCGGTGCTCTTGAGAATGTTGTAATCACTTCTTCTCCCGATGGTGATCTCTTCTTTGAGATTGAGGCAAACCTCCCCACCAAGGCTATCGATGGCTCTGCTCTTGATGCCAACTCTGAATTGACTCTCGAGGCTACCTCTGATATGTCTACTTCTTCTACCAAGGGTAAACCCGGCGAAAAGATCCATCTTTCTGTTCCGACTTCTACCAATGGTATCAATACTATCACATTCTATGTACACAATGCTGCAGGCAACGGTCTCATCTCTACCGCTACTATCTTTGTAGGTATCGATGCTCCTCTTCCGCCTCAGAATGTACAAGGTAAGATCAGCGATGACAACATGAGCGTTGTCCTCACTTGGGATAAGGTCGGTGCCGTAGGCCAGCACGGTGGTTTTGTTGACCCCGAAGATGTAACTTACGACATCTTCACTCAGAGCAGCATCACTACTACTAAGGTTGGTAATGCAGGCAAGGAACTCTCTTATACCTACACTACTCCCACCCGTCCGCAGGCTCGTATCAATATCGGCCCGGTTGCCACTAACTTCGGTGGTAGTTCTGTAAACGGTACATTCTTCTCTGACATCCTCGGTGCTCCGTATGAGACTCCGATGGTTGAAGAATGGGGTGCTACTTCCTTCAATTACACTCCCTGGACATTTAACAATGTAGGTAGTTTCGCTAACTGCACCTGGGAGCACTGCACTGATCCCGCTTCGTTTGATCTCGGCAACCCGATGCTCGTTAACGAGGGTGGTATTATCGCGTACAGCGCCGGCGGTACCGCTACCGGTGAACTCCGTTCGCCCAAGGTGACTACCAAGGATGTAAATAAAGTTCAGGTTTCTGTTCGCTATTGGGACTACGAGAAGGCCGGCAAGATGGAATTCTGGGGTCGTACCGCAGCCAATCAGGAATACCGCAAGGTCGGTGAACTCGAACCTTCCCGTCAGGGTACTCAGTGGGCGGAGTTTGTTTGCGATCTCCCTGCTGACTTCGCCAATCAGGGTTGGATTCAGGTTAACCTCCGCGCTATCGTAGAGCCGGGTCAGTATGTTCTCATCGACAACTACAAGTGTCTGCAGAACATCGAAAATGACTTCCAACTCTCTACTCTCGAACCTCCCCACAGCGTATTTGTAGGTGACACGGCCAAGTTTAATGTTGTCGTTACCAACTCAGGTAATGAAATCAATACCGGCACTCTGCTCATCGAACTCCTCGGTGATGATGAAGTAGTTTACTCTGAGACTGTCGCAATCGGACGTACCCGTCCCAGCGAGGTATTCGAATACCAGGCTGAGATACCGATGCTCGAAAATTATGTTAACTTCTCATTCTTCGAACTCCGCGCTACCGCTACTTGCCCGGACGATGAGAATGATAAGAATGACTCTAAGATTGTAGAAGTTAATCTTTACGACCACTCTATGCCTATCGTTCGCGACCTTAAGGCTGACAGAGCAGAAAATTCTGAAGAGGTAACCCTCTCTTGGTCTAAACCGGATGCTTCTTACAAGAACATCGAAAGTTTCGAACTTGCTCCGGCATTCCAAATCTCTGATACTATCGACCGATTCATCAATATCGACGGTGATGGCAAAACTCCGTTTACTATCGAGGGTAAACGCTGGACCGATGACAACAAACCTTGCGGATGGCAGGTATATGATGCCCGCGCCATGAATTCGCTCGACGACGAGCGCCTCTCGGCTCTCACCGGTGACCGTATGCTTATAGCACGTTCTATCGCTTACGCTGATACCGAAGAACCGACCCGCAGTTTCGACTGGCTCATCTCTCCCGAGGTTGTAGGTGGCACAAGCGTATCGTTCATGATGAACATCCTCTCTACTACTTACACCGAGACTATCCAACTCTGGGTATCAACTACCGACAATACTATCGACCTCAACAATATCGTTTGCGATGCTAACGGTAATCCGAGAGAGTGCGGTTCGTTCAAGCACGTTCAGAACTTCACTAAGTCAGGTAGCGAATCTTGGGAGGTTTGCGCTGCAATGCTTGCAAGTGATGTTAAGTACTTCGCTCTCGTTTACGCTTCTTACGGTCAGTTTGCCGCTATGGTCGATGACCTCCGCTTCACTCCCGCTGAGAAGTCCGAGGTTGCTATCGATGGCTATGACATCTATGTTGCCGAAAATGCAGGTGACGAACCCCAGATCATCGGTACTGTGAATGTACCCGGATTTGTACACACTCCCGCTGCCGGTACCGCTCCTACTTATTATGTGAAGACTATTCACAATGCAGGTGGCGAATATATCTACTCTCCGCTCTCTAACCCCGCATCTATCGGTGCTTCGGGTGTCGGCGAACTTGAGGCAGGTCAGTACATCGGCGGTGGTAAGGGTCAGATCCTTATCGGTGGCGCCGAGGGCGTGAAGTTTACCCTTTATGATCTCGAAGGCCGCGTACTCCGCAGTGTAGTACTCGATTCAGACCACGTGGTTATCCCCTGCTCGGCTGGTATCTACACCGCTCGTCTCGGTGAGAATGCAGTTAAGATCGTAGTTAGATAATCATTAGGATTCTCACTATATCCCTTCATATTAGAGAGGGGCATATCCTACCCGGATATGCCCCTCTTTTTTATCCCTACACCCATAATAGCAATCACAAATAAGCGCGCTAAATCAACTTTTTTACCCTTTTTATTGGTTTTAAAACATTTTTCACATTAATTTTGTATTATATAGTGGGAGGCCTGTATTCTCCCGTATTTACTTGAGAACGATTTATTGCAATATGAAGAAATTATTGATATTGTCTCTGTCTTTATTAACCTTTGCCGCCACTCCGCTCACCGGATATGGTAAGGGGATATCGCTCGATTCTTGCCGTAATATGGCTCTGCGCAACAATAAGACCATCCGTATGGCCGAAGAGGGTATACGGAGTGCAGGCTACGAGAAGAAAGCGGCTTTTGCGGGTTATCTCCCCGGTATTGATTTTACCGGCGGGTATATGTATAATCAGCAGCAGATCGAACTCCTCGGTGAGGATGCCAAACTCCCTACCATGAGTTTTGACCCCGCCACTCAGACCTTTAAGTATAATATCCTTACCACTCCCGATGGTTCACCGATTCTCGACCCTTCGACCGGATCGTATATCCCCACAGAGGTAGCCGTTATACCTAAGGAGGCGATGCAGTTTGACACCCACAATGTTTTTGCAGGGGCTTTCACCCTTACGCAACCTATCTTTATGGGTGGCATGATCAAGGCTATGAATGACATAACCAAGTATGCCGAGAAGGCCGCGATCGCTCTTAAAAACAATGCCGTGCAGGATGTGATTTACGGGGTGGATCAGGCTTATTGGCTGGTGGTCTCCCTTAAGTCCAAACAGCGGCTGGCTGATAGTTTTGTGGCACTTGTAGACTCCCTTAATTATAATGTAAACGCTCTGCTCGAAGAGGGTATCGCCACTCGTGCCGACCAACTGAATGTGCAGGTTAAACTTAACGAAGCGAAAATAGCACAGACCAAAGTCAACAACGGCCTGACTCTGGCCCGTATGGCTCTGGCGCAGGTGTGCGGATTACCCGTAAACAGCGATATGTATCTCGCCGATGAGGATTCCGAGTCTATAGCCGCTACTCCCGCTCCGCAGACCGAGAGTATGGAAGATGTCTATGCCAATCGTGCCGACCTCGAAATACTGCGTCAGGGCATCAATGTATTGGGTAGCCGTGAGAAACTCGCAATGGGTATGATGCTACCTAAAATCGCTGCCGTCGGTATGTATTCTTTCTCCAATCCGAATGTCAATCACGGGTTTGAGAAGAAGTTCGGAGGGGGTTTCAGCGTGGGCGCAACTATCACCATACCTATCTGGCACTGGGGTCAGCATTATAACCATTATCGCGCTACCAAGGCTACCACCAACGCCCAGCGCCTGCTGCTCGAGGATATGGAGGAGAAGGTGTCGCTGCAGGTAAGTCAGGCCCGTTTCAGTTATTCGGAGGCCATCAAGACTTACGAGATGACCCTCTCTAATATGGATGCCGCCGATGAGAATCTGCGTTGCGCTCAGTTAGGCTACCGCGAAGGGGTGCTTACTACCGATGACGTTATAGCAGCCCAGACGGCATGGCTATCTGCAAATTCCGAAAAAATTGATGCCGAAATCGGCATACGCCTCTGCGATGTCTATCTCTCCAAGGTGTTGGGCACACTGCAGTAATCTCTCTCCCCTCAATTATTAAAAATATTATATCGTTGATTTCCTTTAAATTATATATCCGATGAGTTCCGCTAATTTAAATAATGATTCTCTTGAAGTTTCCAAGAAAGATCGTCTCCTTATCACTACTCTGGTCATCATTATTCTGGTTATCGCCGCTATGGCTGTAGCAGGATTCTTATTTTTAAAGCAGGGTCCCGATACCATACAGGGACAGGGTGATGCTACCGAGGTGCGTATCTCCGGCAAACTCCCGGGGCGTGTGACTGATATTTATGTCGAAGAGGGTGTACACGTCAAGGCCGGTGATACTCTGGTACATATACACTCTACTCTGGCTGAGGCTAAATTGATGCAGGCCGAAGCAATGCAGCAGGCCGCGAATGCTACCGACAAGAAAGTAGATGCCGGCACGCGCTCGCAGATTATTTCGGCTGCCCGCGACCTCTGGACTCAGGCTCAGGCTGCCGCCGGTATCACCAAGAAGACTTATGACCGTTTGCAGAATCTTTATGCCAAGGGTGTGGTAAGCGAGCAGAAACGCGATGAGGCTAAGGCCGCATACGATGCTGCGGTCGCAGGTGAGGCCGCTGCCAAGAGTCAATATGAATTGGCCGTATCGGGCGCTCAGAAAGAGGATAAGGAGGCTGCGCAGGCTATGGTAAATGTAGCAAAAGGGGGTGTCAAGGAGGTAGATGCTCTGCTTGAAGACCAATATCTCACCGCTCCTTGCGACGGTATTATCACTGAGATATATCCCAACGTGAGCGAACTTATCGCTACCGGTGCACCGATCATGTCACTTCAGAAGGATGATCACTGGGCTGTATTTAATGTGCGTGAGACTATGCTTAAGGATCTCAGCCTTGGCACTAAAGTCAAAGTGTATATTCCGGCTCTCGATATTCATACCGATCTCAAGATTTTCTACATAAAAGATCTCGGCACTTATGCCAACTGGCAGGCTACCAAATCAACGGGAGATTATGATGCCCGCACTTTCCAGATTAAGGCGCGTCCTGAATCCCCCATCAAGGGTTTCCGCCCCGGTATGTCTGTAATATATGAGGGTGTAAGTAAGTAATTAAAATTAATGTGCATATAAAACTTAAAGGTTTTTGAGATAATTTCCATGCGGAGCGAAGGAAGATACTTTGTATCTGACTGAGTGACAATTGGAAATTAGCCAAAAATATTAAGTTTTATTGCACAAGATATTCTCTTACTGCTTAATTTCATAATATCGTTTAATTTTCATTACTTACTTAGTAAAATGAAGACCGGATTCGTCCAAATATTCAAGCGCAGTGTGCTGCAGTTGGTGCGCCGACCTATTTACTGGGTGGGAATCTTCCTTCTGCCGCTGTTCTGCTTCCTTTTCCTCTCGTCGCTGATGGAGGAGGGTCTCCCCAAGAAGGCTCCGGCAGCCATTGTAGACCGCGACGGGAGTGATATTTCGCGTCAGATTTCCCAGACCTTAGGGGGGATGGAGATGGTAGACGTAGTGGCTAATCCCAATTCCTATACCGAGGCCCGCCATCTGATACAGGAGGGTAAGATTTATGGTTTTTTCCTTATACCGGAAAACTTTGAGGATGATCTGCTCGCCGGCAGAGCACCACAAATCTCCTTTTATACCAATATGACTTATTACGTGCCGGCATCGCTTCTGTATAAGACCTTTAAGACAACTGCGATGTATACCAAGGCCGGAGTAGCCTCGGAGGTTATAAACAATGTCGGCTTCACTTCTGATCCTACGGCATTGCTTCTGCCGGTCAATATTCAGGCGCGGGCTATCAACAACCCGTTTCTCAACTATGCCTATTATCTCTGCGTATCTTTCATACCGGGTGTTCTGCAGTTGATGATTCTACTGGTGACCTGCTTCAGTCTGGGACAGGAGATAAAGTATCACGACTCGACAAGACTTATGCAACTCGCTAACGGCTCGATAATACGCGCTATGGCCGGCAAATTACTCCCCCAGACCCTGATATGGTGGGTTATGGCTATCTTTATGGAGTCATGGCTTTTTGGCTGGCAGGCCTACCCGATGCATGGGTCATGGTTCTGGTTGACACTATCCCAACTCCTCTTTGTACTGGCGGCGCAGGGATTTGCGACATTTATTTTCGCATTGCTCCCTAACTCAAGATTATCTTTGTCGGTATCTGCGCTCCTCGGTATACTTTCATTCTCTATAGCGGCTTTCTCGTTTCCGATGCAGAGCATGTATCCGGCACTGGGGATTTTCAGTTATATCGTACCGACCCGATATAATTATCTGATCTACATAGATCAGGGACTTAACGGTATCGACATTTTCTATTCACGATGGTGGTATATAGCATATATAATCTTCATCCTGCTCCCTCTCCCCTTCTTGCGAAGAATTAAAAATGCCTTCAACCGTCCGGTATATGTGCCGTAACCGGACTGACCGCCATAGTATCCATATCATACAGTATTGACTGTATATGAAATATGATAAGTAATATTTAATTACGTAAGTAAGTAAGTAAGTAATGAAAAATATAATGCGACAATTCTATCATGCCTTTCTCAGCGAGTTTCGGCTGGTTAAGGGGGATATGGGAGTACTGATTTTTTTCTTGCTCCTCCCTATCGCATATCCGATAGTATATTCGCTAATCTATAATCCGGAACTTGTAAGAGATGTACCTATAGTGGTCGTAGATAACGACCGCTCCGCCAAGTCGCGCGAGATGGTGCGCCAACTCGATGCCACTCAGGGCACGTGGGTCAAAGGATATGCCCTTGATCTTGCCGATGCTCGCCGCGCGGTCAACAATCATGAGGCGTATGGCATACTCGAGATTCCGGAGGGATTCTCCAAGAGAATAGCACGTAATCAGCAGGGTGAGGCCGTTATGTATTGCGAGATGTCGCTGATGCTTCGTTATAAGGCTCTTCTGGTAAGTTCGACCGATGTGATGCAGAGTATGGGGGCTATCATCACCACTGAGCGTATAGACCAAATCGCACCGCTGGCCGAGACTATTTCTAACGGTGAGATTATGCCTATCGAGAATATCCAACTCGGCAATATCGAGGGTGGTTTTGACTCTTTTGTCATGCCGGGTATCCTTATACTTATTCTGCAGCAGGCGATGATGCTGGCTGTAGGTATGTGCGGCGGTGCAAAACGCGAACACCCGGAGCGTGCATTCTATAATCCGGTGGCTAAGAAACCCGGTGTGTTTATAGCGATGCTGGGTGAGACTCTTACTTATCTGGTTATAATGATCATCCCTACCATTTATGTACTGCATTATGTACCGCTGATGTTTAAATTCCCTATCGAGGGTGATCTGCTCCAGAAATTCCTATTTATCCTCCCTATGCTTTTCGCTACAACCGGCCTGGGATTTATACTGCAAGGTATCGTGCGCGAGCGCGAGAGCGTCTTTGTGATCTGGGTGGTGACATCGGTGATATTCCTCTTCCTGTCAGGACTTACATGGCCCGGATATGCCATAAAGGGTGTGTGGAGATTCCTCTCTGATTGTGTGCCGGCTACCTGGGGAGTCGAAGGGTTTATCAAGATGAATACCAACGGTGCCTCGCTGGCGCAGGTGGCGCCCGCTTACCGCACACTATGGTTACTGGCAGGCATTTACTTTATAATAGGCTATCTGGTGCAACGTTTTGTGCAGCGTCCCGCTATCCTCTCAGGCCTTAAGAATAATTGACAGTTACCTCACTACCGTGAGCGTAATTAAACATACCAAAACCGAACCCCATCGCAAGTAAAAGTTAACTTTTTTGTGCGACGGGGTTTAAAACTTTGATATTTAGACCGGATGTATTAATTTTGTATGCAATAACTAATAACTAAAACTTAAAAGTAAAAAAATAATAACTAATACTTAACACTTAACTACACCGACTTGAGCAATGAAAGATTTAGTGATGTTTATACGGCGATTTGCTTCTAATTACAAGAAGTATTTCTTGCTGAGCATCCTATTTAATATTATCACAGCCTTCTTTACTATTTTCTCTTTCGCTTTCCTGATTCCGATCCTGCAAATGCTCTTCGGAATATCGGAAAAGAAGGTTTATCATCTTATGGAGTGGGGCGATGGCTCGCTACAGGATGTCGCTATCAATAATTTCTATTATTTTACCGACCAACTCATCAATACGCATGGCCAGTCGTTTACTCTGGCCGTTCTCGCCGGTATACTTATATGTATGACTATCTTGAAGACCGGCACATACTATCTGTC
>CAMWNR010000025.1 GCA_947175665.1 uncultured Porphyromonadaceae bacterium | reverse complement strand
GAGGGGGCTTTCGGGCGGGGGGATTTTTTTTAAGGGCGCGATGAATCGCGCCCGCCTAAACAAAAATTTTTAACGCTGCGATTTTTTCAGTGCTCTAATATTTTCAGTGCTCTAATATTTTCAGTGCTCTAATATTTTCAGTGCTTTTAATATTTTGATGTGATTTTTATTTTTTTTTGACTGCTCTTAATATCTTGGGCGGTCTTAAATTTTTTTTAAGAGGCGGAGGGGTGTTTTTTTTTGGTGCTTTGCTTTTAATTTATCCCTCCGAGTAGTGGTGCTTTGAATTATTTTCAATTCTCAGGGCGTTAACTTAAATGGAAATATGAGGTAATTATCAATTATACAATTGATTATAGAGGTTTTTGACAAGTGGTGCATGCATGGTGAAATAGCGAGACTGCCCGATATATCAGGCCGGAAATTAAGATGACAATTAAAAAAGGTGGTTGCCGGATGAATAATCATAAAAATTTAGTATATTTGTAATTTTGCGAAGAGATACTGCTGTGAGGTATCATATTCAAAATAAGTTTGAGAAATAAATAATTTATACTTACAATTTATATTACGCCTTGTAGGCTTTTCTAATACGTTATGGTAGATTTTCAGACTGATTCTGTAGAAATGCCCGATATTGACATTTCGAAGGTTGTAAGATGGCTGAATGCTGTGGCTGCAGGTTATGATAAACTTGTAGGAAATCTTTGTTATCGGTTTTGTTCTGATGAGGTTATCCTCAGGGCCAATAATGATTTTTTAGGTCATGATTATTATACCGATATCATTACTTTCGATTACACTTCCGGACGCAAAATAGGAGGCGATATGCTTATTTCGCTCGATACTGTAGCATCTAATGCTGAAGGATTGGGTGTGCCCTATCAGCGTGAGTTGCTGAGAGTTATCGTGCATGGTGTTCTCCATTTGTGCGGCCTTAAAGATAAGGAACCGGGAGAAAGAGAGATTATGGAAGCGGCTGAAAATAAAGCGTTGAGTCTTTACGATGAGATTTGATTACGATGTAATAGTGGTAGGTGCGGGTCATGCGGGGTGTGAGGCCGCTGCGGCTGCGGCCCGCTTAGGAGCGATGACGCTGCTTATTACGCCCGACCTTAACAGGATTGCGCAGATGTCGTGCAACCCTGCCATAGGTGGTATCGCGAAGGGTCAGATAGTGCGTGAAATTGATGCGCTCGGCGGGTGTACGGGTATTGTGGCAGACCGTACTGCCATACAGTTCCGTATGCTGAACCGGTCTAAAGGTCCTGCAGTATGGTCTCCTCGTGTGCAGTCTGACCGTACGCGCTTTATAGATGAGTGGCGCCGCATACTTGACTCCATCCCTAACCTCGAACTCTTTCAGGGTATGGTCACAGGACTTGATATTGAACCCCTTCCGGCACCTGATCATGCCGGGCATAAATATGTAGTCTCCGGTGTCAGGACTGAATTAGGGATTAATTTCAAGGCTTCGAAAGTTATTCTGACGGCCGGTACTTTTCTGGGTGGACTCATGCATTTCGGTGGCACTAAGGTGCGGGGAGGGCGCATATCCGAACCCTCATCCGAGGGCCTGACGGCTTCGCTGGCTGCCATCGGTTTTGAGGTAGGGCGTATGAAAACCGGTACTCCGGCGCGTGTGTCTGGTAAGTCGATAGACTTCTCAATGTGTGAGCAGCAGGATGGTGATGATCCCAATCCCGGTCGTGGACCGCAGGCAGAGATACCGATAGAGCGAGATCCGCATAAATTCTCCTATCTCCCTAATGTAAAGCGCAGTCTAAAGGTGCGCCCCTGTTTTATCACCCATACATCGCCTGAAGTGCACCGTGTGCTCCATGATAATCTTGCGGACTCACCATTATATAACGGTGATATAAAGAGTATCGGGCCGCGTTATTGCCCCTCGATCGAGACTAAGATTGTCACTTTTGCCGACAAAGAGAGCCACCAACTCTTTCTCGAACCGGAGGGCGAGACAACCGATGAATATTATATCAACGGATTCTCGAGTTCGCTCCCGTGGCAAGTGCAACTCGATGCGTTGCACTGCATACCTGCTCTGCGTAACCTCCACTTCTATCGACCGGGTTATGCCATAGAGTACGACTTTTTTCCACCTACACAGTTGCGGCACTCGCTCGAAACGCGACTTGTCAGCGGTCTCTATTTTGCCGGCCAGGTCAATGGTACTACCGGTTATGAAGAGGCCGCGGCTCAGGGTCTGATGGCGGGTATCAATGCAGCCCGTGCGATCTCGGACCTCCCTGCTATAGTCTTGCGCAGAGATCAGGCATATATAGGCGTGCTTATAGACGATTTGGTTATGAAGGGGGTCGACGAACCGTATCGTATGTTTACTTCGCGAGCCGAATACCGTATTCTGCTACGGCAGGATGATGCTGATATGCGTCTCACTCCGATAGGGTACGAGATAGGCTTGGCCGATGATTACAGAAACTCGGTAATGCTTCTCAAGCGCGAAAAAAGAGATGCTCTTATTGAATTCCTGAAACGCGAAAAGGTATCGCCCTCTGATACCGTTAATGATTGGCTTGAGTCGCATGGCACTACTCCGCTAACAGCGGGCATACGTATGGTAGAACTCTTGAAGCGTCCGCAACTGGATCTGCAGATGCTCCCGGAAATTTCACCGCGCCTGCAAAAGTTTGTGGCTTCTCTCCCCGAGGAATTGAAGTTTGAGATTATGGAGGCGGCCGAAATACTTGTAAAGTACGAGGGGTACATAATCCGCGAGCGGGAACTTGCCGAGAAATCGATGAGACTCGAAGATATGCCGATAAAACCGGACCTGCATTATGATTCGATTAAATCATTAAGCACCGAGGCTCGTCAGAAACTTACCCTGCATCGGCCTGCGACAATAGGGGAGGCCTCCCGTATACCCGGTGTCTCTCCCGCCGATATAAGTATCCTCATGATGCTTCACGGCAGGTAGCGTAAACGGTGATAGAAACGGATGATTGTTTCACGTGGAACACTCCTATCTTTCGGAAATGCCAAATACTTACATGCGGTTTCATCGAAGTTTTTTAACTTCATAAGAGATGATTCTTGCGATAGGAAATTTTAAAAAATATACGATGAAATCGGCAAAAATATAAATCTAATTAAATATAACAGACATGCAACTTGAAGAATTAAAAGCAACGATTCGCGATGTGCCCGATTTCCCCTCAAAGGGGATAATCTTTCGCGATCTCACCACTATGATCAAGAATGGAGATGCTTTGCATCTTATGAGTGAGGAGATGGCAAAACTTTATCGTGGTAAGGGTGTAACTAAGGTAGTAGGTATCGAAAGCCGCGGTTTCATCGGAGGCAGTATCCTCGCATACGAACTCGGATGCGGTTTTGTGCCGGCTCGTAAGCCAGGTAAACTCCCCTCGGTTACAATCAAGGCTTCTTATGCTAAAGAGTATGGTGTAGATACAATCGAACTGCACAGTGATGCTATCAACTCTGATGATATCGTAGTGCTTCACGATGATTTGCTCGCTACCGGTGGTACTATGGCGGCAGCATACCAACTTGTAAAATCGATGAACCCGAAGAAAATCTATATCAATTTCATCGTCGAACTCACTGCTCTCAACGGTCGCGACAATCTGCCTAAAGATTGCGAAATCACATCGCTCCTGAAGTATTAATCTTAGAGACTCGGAATTATAAGTTCGGGCAATGCAGGAAGTAATCGACACTTCCTTCATTGCCCGAACTTTGTGCTAATCTGATTCGACTGAATACTCTGCAGAGTTACAAATAAATTTTAACGTTTAATAATATTTTTAGGCGCGTTTATTGTTTTGCTGTTATATGATGGAAGAGAAAAAACTTGAAGAATTACTGGCAGGATTCGGTAGGACAATCGACGAAAAAGGTGGTTTCGATATCGAAATCGCTCCTGACCGTACCCCCGATGATATACGACATAATCGCCCAGGCGTACAACTCCGCAAGAAGATCCTCGCTCTGCCGGAGGCTCCCGGTGTATATATGTATCTCGACCGAAACGGTGAGGTGATTTATGTAGGTAAGGCCAAAAAACTCAAGCGCAGAGTATCTTCATACTTCAACCGTATTCACGATATAACCCGTACCAATCTCCTGGTGCGAAATATAGTGGATATGCGGTTTATTGTCGTGGCTTCAGAGGAGGATGCGCTACATCTTGAGAATGCCATGATCAAGGAGTATCAGCCACGATATAACGTACTCCTGAAAGATGATAAATCTTATCCCTGGATAGTGGTGACCAAAGAACCGTACCCCCGCGTATTTATGACCCGAAGCAAAGGTGAAGCGGGTAAATATTACGGCCCGTACTCCAATCTTCAATCTGCAAAAGTAGTACTCCAACTCATACGGGATATTTTCCAGATACGCTCCTGCCGTCACTATCTTGATGAGAAAGGGATAGCCAGAAACAAATTCTCACTCTGTCTGGATTATCATATCAAAAAATGCGGCGGCCCATGTCGCGGACTCGTAAATCAGGAAGATTACAACGCCATGATTTCGCAGGTGCGCGAAATATTAAGAGGGGAGACCGAAGTACTGGAGCGTCATCTTAAAGATGAGATGAACAGACTCGCCGAGGAATGGAAATTTGAAGAAGCGCAGGCTGTAAAAGAGAAATATGAGGCTGTCATGAAATACAACGCCAAGTCTGTCATAGCCCGCACCGAAGAGGAGGATGTAGATATGTTTGCGTATGTGGAAAATGCCTCATCGGCATACGTATGCTTCATGCATCTGCATCGCGGAGCGGTGGTGCAGAGTCTCAATCTCGAATTCCGTCGCCGACTCGCCGAGACTCCGGCTGAGATTTTATCTATGGCAATAGCAGAGATAGGGAGACGGTTTGAACGGAAATTTGACAAGGTCATAGTGCCTTTCTTGCCCGATGTGGATTTTGAAGGGGTGGAATTTATCATACCCAAGCGAGGCGACAAAAAGAAGATTCTGGATGTCGGACTCAAAAATGCTCGTCAATATATGACCGATAAAGAGGCTCAGATAGCACGTACTGATCCCGAGCAGAGTGTGGAGCGGCTTATGGAGCAGATGAAACAGGACTTCCGTCTCAATGTGCAGCCCCGCCATATCGAATGTTTTGATAATTCCAATATACAAGGCACCAATCCCGTATCAAGTTGTGTGGTGTTCCGAAACGGTAAGCCGTCAAAAAGAGATTACCGCCACTTCATAATAAAGACCGTGGAAGGGCCGGATGATTTCGCCTCGATGAAGGAGGTGCTGCATCGGCGTTACACCCGTATGATGGCCGAAGGGGAAGAGTTGCCGCAACTCGTAGTAGTCGATGGTGGCAAAGGGCAACTCAGTGCGGCCGTAGAGGCTTTTGAAGAGATGGGTATCAGGGGGCAGGTCGCGCTCGTAGGTATTGCCAAACGACTCGAAGAGATATACTTCCCCGGAGATACGTTGCCCCTCTATATAGATAAAAAATCCCAATCACTCAGAGTCATCCAGCATCTGCGCGATGAGGCTCACCGCTTCGGTATCACCCATCACCGCGACCGCCGCTCCAAAGGACAGGTCAAATCCGAACTTGACTCTATAAAAGGTATCGGAGATACGATCGCATCAAAATTGATGAAGCATTTTAAGAGTGTAAAACGTATTAGGGAGGCGCAATTGGCAGATATACAAAGTGTTATAGGCAAGGCAAAAGGCGCTTTGGTCTACAATCACTTTCATCCGCAGGAATAATGAACAATTAAAATTTAAATTCCTACAATAAAAACCTCTATGATAAGCGTTAATCTATATAAAGTACATATAATCTTGTAGTAATCTTGTAGCCTTATCTTGCCATGAGATAATACGAATAAGAATAACCCGAATAAAATAACCCAACGAAAAAGAATAATATTAGATATGAAAAATACATCAACTACAAAAGAACGCAAGCCCGGCAGACGACTCAAAAAGGTCGATCTGCGTGATAAGATAATGTCCTTTCTGGATGCCAACAAATCCCAGGCCTTCAACTATAAGCAGATAGCATTCGGCATAGATGTTACCGACAAGGCCGCTCGCCTTGATGTGCTGAATATGCTTGATGAGTTGGTTGCAGCCGAAGAGATACTCGAGGTTAGTCTCGGCAAATATAAGGCTTCGGCCGCACGAGCCGCCGAGGCCGAAGGTGTATTTGTACGCCGTGCCAATGGCAAGAACGCAGTCATAATTAATGACGGCGATGAGCAGATTATGGTAGCCGAACGTAACTCTATGCACGCTCTCAACGGCGATAAGGTAAGAGTAGAGATTTCGGCAGCGCTCCCCGGACGCGAATCGGAAGCAAAGGTACTCGAGATCCTCGAACCCAAAGACCAGGTATTTATCGGCACTCTAAAGGTAGAGAAAAACTATGCCGCTGTGATTACAGATTCCAAATTTCTTGCAGCGGATATTATCATACCCCGCCGTCAACTCAAGGGGGGTAAGAGTGGTGATAAAGTAATAGCCCGTATCACCCAGTGGTCGGATAATGAGATGAACCCCCGCGGAGAGATAGTGGATATCCTCGGTAAGAAAGGGGAGAATACCGCCGAAATGCATGCCATTCTGGCAGAATTCGGACTCCCGTATAAATATCCCGAACATGTGGAGGAGGCCGCTGAGAAAATCGATGCCGGTATCACTAAGGCAGAGGTGGCCAAGCGCGAGGACTTCCGAAATGTCACAACCTTTACCATCGACCCCCGCGATGCCAAGGACTTTGACGATGCTCTCTCCATCCGCCAACTTGCCAACGGCAATTGGGAGGTAGGTGTCCACATCGCCGATGTCACACACTATGTCACCCCCAACTCCACTATCGATAAGGAAGCCCGTGAGCGCGCTACAAGCGTATACCTTGTAGACCGCACAATACCGATGCTGCCCGAGCGACTCTCAAACGGTATCTGCTCACTGCGTCCCAATGAGGAGAAACTTACCTTCTCCGCAATCTTCGAACTCGATGCCAAGGCGCAGGTGGTAAACTACCGCATAGGCCGCACCGTCATCAAATCAGATCGCCGATTTACTTACGAAGAGGCACAGGAGATAATCGAAACCGGCAAGGGTGACTTTGCCAAAGAGATTCTCACTCTCGACAAACTCGCCAAGGAGTTGCGCCGACGCCGTTATGATGCCGGTGCGCTCGAATTTGACCGCGCGGAAGTGCGCTTTGAAATCGATAAGGAGGGGAGACCCATAAGTGTATACTTCAAGGAATCTAAAGATGCCAATAAACTTATCGAAGAGTTTATGCTGCTCGCAAACCTTACGGTGGCCGAAGCCATAGGTAAAGTGCCGCGAGGCAAAAAAGCGAAGAGTTTCGTATATCGTGTACACGATAATCCGGATCCCGAAAAGATCACCAACTTCGCCCAGATCGCATCTCGCTTCGGATATAAAATCAATCCCGAGGGGAAAGCCAAGGAGGTCAACAAGAGCCTTAACCGCATGCTTAAGGATGTAAAAGGGAAAGGGGAGGAGAATATGCTTTCCATACTGGCCATTCGTTCGATGGCAAAGGCCGTATATACCACCGACAATGTCGGTCACTACGGTCTGGCTCTTGACTACTATACCCACTTCACCTCTCCCATACGCCGCTATCCGGATATGATGGTGCATCGCCTTTTAGCCAAATATGCCGATGGCGCCCGCTCGGCCGATAAGATCAAACTCGAAGACCAGTGCCGCCACTCGTCAGATATGGAGCAACTCGCCTCAAATGCCGAGCGCGCCTCGATACGCTATAAGCAGGTGGAATTTATGCAGGGTAAGATGGGCGAGATATACGAGGGTGTAATATCAGGTGTCACAGAGTGGGGATTTTATGTAGAACTTGACGAGAATATGTGTGAAGGACTCGTGCCTGTGCGCGATCTCAACGATGACTACTACGAACTCGATGAGAAAAACTTCTGTCTCATAGGCAGGGCGCATCATAACAAATACACTCTCGGCGATAAAGTCAAGGTGCAGGTGGCCCGTGCCGACCTCGACCGCAAGCAACTCGACTTCGCACTGATATCAGACGAGGGTAATCCCAACAAACCCCGTAAGGAGCACAATAAGAGTCACGGCCGTAATACCCCCAGCAAGAGCCGCGCCAAAGGTTCCCGTAAGGGGGCGGGCAACGGTAACTCCAAACGCTCCAAATCCAAATAAATATCAAAGGATAAAGTAGTAAGTAGTAAGTAAAGTATAGAAAGTATTGAGTACTCTATACTTTACTTACTTAATCATTAATACTTAATCGTTAATCGTTAATACTTAATACATGAAACTTATTTCACTCGGAGTGCTTGGAGTGGCCGCTATGGCTGCTCCGCTTACCGGCACTGCAGCCGACCGACTCATGGTAGCCACAGACGCATATCGCTGGCAAGGTGATACTGTGTACCAGAATGAATTTAAGGCGTGGGCAGACTCCCCTTACAAGATCCGCAGCACTTACAAAGGAAGACCGGGGTTTTTTATGCCCGTAGAGCAGACCTGGGAGAAGAAAAATGACCTCTCATCCTACCCCGTACTGACCACAGATAATCTTCTGCACACCGCTATTTACAACCTCGGCCTTGACGAGATGGTAAATGCGGTAGAACCCGACACAACTCTGCGTACAGGCAAAGAGTGGGCCGGTGTGTGGACCCGCGATGTGAGTTACTCCATCATCCTCTCGATGGCCGCATTGCAACCCGAAGCATCTATGATATCGCTGATGAAGAAGGTAAATCCGGAGGGTCAGATAATCCAGGATACCGGTAGCGGAGGCGCCTGGCCTGTCTCTACCGACCGTATGATATGGGTAGTGGCTGCCTGGGAATTGTATAAAGTTACCGGAGACCGCCAATGGCTCAAAAAGGTTTATCCGATTGCTGTCCGCTCCTTGCAGAAGGATGAAAAAACCATATTCAGTCCCAACGGACTCGTAAAAGGTGAGACCTCCTTTATCGACTGGCGCGAGCAGAGTTACCCGAAATGGATGCAGACTGTGGATATATCGCAGAGTGAGGCAATGGGTACAAACGCCCTCTATGTCGCCGCACTGAAATGTACGGCAGAGATGGCCACAGTATTGGGTAAGAAGAAAGAGGCCGCCGAGTACACGCAAAAAGCCGACCGCATGGCCGAGACTATGGAACGGGTATTTAATATCCCCGACAAAGGTTACTGGGGAATGTATACCTACGGTCGAGACAACAAGATACTTAACCCGCGTGCCGAGACACTGGGAAGCGCCATATCTATACTTTACGATGTGGCATCGCCCGAGCGTATCAGAACCATGTCGGAATCAAACCCCGTCACCCCCTACGGAGTGGCTGTATTCTACCCGCAGATATCCGATATGCCCTCTTATCACAACAACGCCCTCTGGCCGTTTGTAGGAGCATACTGGGCGCTCGCCCAGGCCAAAGCGGGCAATGAACAGGGTGTGGTGGAATCGATAGGGAGCATTTTCCGCCCGGCGGCTCTCTTTACTACAAATAAAGAGAATCTTAATCTCGACAACGGTGACTATTACACCGAACTTAATTCATCAAATATGCTGTGGTGTCTGAGCGGCAACCTCGCTCTGACCAATCAGATATTGTTTGGTATACATTACGAGAAAGATGGTCTGCTTATCAAACCCTTCGTGCCTGAAGTATTTGCAGGTGACCGCACACTTGCCAACTATCCTTATCGCGGAGGCCGGCTCACTATCGAGGTAGAGGGGTATGGAGCCAAAGTGGCGGCACTATATCTCGACGGCAAGAAAGTAGATCCCGACAAGGTAATCCCCGCTGCCAAACTAAAGGGAGATCATACCATCAAGGCAGTCATGGATAATCAACCTATCCCGGCTATGAACATCAACCGCCAACCCAACCGCAAGGCTCCCTGGACTCCGGTGGTGCGTTTGGAGACTAATCCTGCGGATGGTGGCAGTATCCTCAGTTGGGATCCGCTCGAATATATCGCAGGATATATCGTATTAAAAGACGGAAAAGAGTATAAGCGTACCCGCGCCACATCGCTTCCGCTCACAGAAGCAGGAGAGTGGCAGGTGATAGGAGTTAGCGGAGACGGTATAGAGTCGTTTGCATCCGTACCGGTAAGCAACCGCGAGATGACCGATTATAAGCCTGCCGGGCTTGTGGCGCGCCCCCAATCATCCGAGGTTAGTTATCAACCCACCGGAGAGATTGAAGGCTTCTATGGAGCTGGATTTGCCGAAACAGACCGTAACTCGGGAGCGCTTGATGTCGAGATTGATGTAGATACCCCTGGAGAATACGCAATCGAGTATATTTATGCCAACGGCAACGGGCCGGTCAATACCGAAAACAAATGTGCCATACGCACACTTATGATAGACGGTAAAAAAGCCGGCACCATAGTGATGCCTACACGCGGTGTAGCCAATTGGAGTGACTGGGGACTGACCAATAGTGTTACGGTTACTCTCACCCCCGGCAAGCATGTTGTGACACTTGAATATCTCCCCGAAGACAGCAATATGAATATCGCCACCAACCACGCGCTGATAGACCGCCTGCGTATAACACGCAAGTGAAATCTCACAAACTACAGACTTCATCATAGTCAGTTATAACTATCCTGAAAAGTAGAAAGAGTAAAAAACTACTTCAGAAAAGGTAGAAATAATTAAAATCTGACTCCGGCTAAAAGGGTAAAAATCGTAAGAAAATTACCCGGATAAGTGAATAAATAGTGAAAAAAATAAAAAAATGGGGTGCTATGCCCCATTTTTTTTATGATTCTTATTGTGGGATGAAAAAAAAGTATTAATTTTGCATCGGATGAGTCCTGCACGACCAGCTCCCATTGAATCCCCCAGATCTTGATCGAAGCAAGGGTGTTTGGTTGTAGCGGTGCGATGTAGATCGCTCGTCCGCCTGCCTCTTTAGCTCAGTTGGCCAGAGCACGTGATTTGTAATCTCGGGGTCGTTGGTTCGAATCCGACAAGAGGCTCAAGAAATCAGTAATTGATTTTGAAAGTTTCAAATGGTTATCCATTGGAAAATAAACCCCTTGTGAAAGGGGTGTCCGTTCTATAATGGTTATAATTTGTGAGGTACTGCCTCGGCAGTACAAGCGTTGAATGTTTTTCATAATTTTGTTTTGGCGGTGTGTTTGCGAAAACACGCCGTTTTTTTTATCCCTCCCCTTCCCAAATCGCCTGCGGTAAACATCCTCATGATGAAATGTGAGGAAGTGTAATCCTTATGCAGCGCATTACAGTCTAAAGATGACGAAAACCAATAAGTATTGTAAATTGTTAAGAAAAATATAACAACGTCTAAAATAAAGAAATTATGAAAAATGCCATCATTTGCGCGGCTTTGGCCGCTTTCGGAATGACCGCCTATCATGCTGATGCCGATGCTTGTTCACGTATCCTATATCAAGGACAGGATTCACTATATGTAGTAGGTCGCTCGCTCGACTGGAAAACACCAATCCCCACCAATCTGTATGTGTATCCGCGAGGTATACATAAATTGGGGAGCAATCTGCCCGGTGCTGTAGAATGGACCTCTAAATATGGAGCGGTTTATGCCGTAGGCTACGACGGGGGTGTCACCGAGGGTATGAATGAAAAGGGTCTTGTGGTCAACGGTCTTTTCTGCAAAGGGACTGTATACGATAATGCCGAGACCGCCAAAAGGCCGCCTATGTCAATGGCAATGTTTGTAGCATGGCTTCTGGATAATAATGCAACTGTAGAGGAGGTGAAAGGGGTACTCCACGAGCATAACTTCTCTCTTACAGGTGCCACCTTTGACGAAGGTACTGTGTCGGCTCTGCACTGGGGTGTGACTGATGCTACAGGAAAATCGATTATCTTTGAATTTGATCACGGTGTTATCAATATTTACGATATGGGCGACTACAGGGCTATGACAAATGATCCTAATTGGCCCTCCATGACTGCGATAATTGATTATTGGAATAAGAAAGGGGGACAGAATACTCTCCCCGGTACCGTATCATCGCCTGACCGAGCCGTAAGAGCAAATTATTTCGCACATCACGTAGAGGCTACGGCCGATGCAGACTTAGGGGTGTCGATCGCGCGCAGTATATTGGTAAACTCATGTGTGCCGTATACCTATCTGATACAAGGTGAACCGAATGTCTCCTCTACTCAATGGCGCAGTTATGCCGATATTAGAGATAAAAGATATTATTTTGATATAGTTACAAACCCCGGTTACTATTATATCGATCTTAGCGAACTCGATCTGCGCAAAGGTGCAAAAATCCTGAAACTTGACACCGGAGCCGAAACGCAGATGGTAGGGAATGCCAATAAATACCTCAAGAAGCACCCCGGCTTCACCCCTATGTATTGATTTAGCCTAACCTCGATTCTCAACAAAATATGTATAGCCGTTTGCGATCAGGCAGACGGCTATACATATTTTTTGTTGGGAGGCCGGGTATTATTTACGGCGGGGGGCGATACGGTCAGGATTTTGGGCGAGAAACTGAGCCCAGGATGTAGCCCCTTTGGCAAGTTTCGGCTTGCCGGACTCGTAAAAGTGGGTGAGGGCAGCGGCCAGAGCATCAGTAGCGTCAAGCAACGAAGGCATTTTCTCATCCGGTATATGCAGGATATGTTTGAGCATATTGGCCACTTGCTCCTTAGAGGCACTTCCGCTACCGGTGACAGATTGTTTGATACTAAGCGGGGCATACTCCGCGATAGGGATGTCGCGTGCAAGGACAGCGGCCATTGCTACCCCCTGAGCGCGTCCTAATTTCAGCATAGACTGTACGTTCTTGCCAAAAAACGGTGCTTCAATTGCCAATTCATCAGGGAGATATTGATCTACCAGGGCTGTGACACGGTCGAAGATACGGCGCAACCGCAGGTAATGCGACTCAAATTTAGAAAGTTTTATGACACCCATCACAACCACCTGAGGCTTCTTCCCGTTAACTCCGAGAATACCGTATCCCATCACATTTGTACCCGGGTCGATACCCATTATCACCCGGTCAAACCCCTTTACACTTTCATCCATAGCCGATTTGCGGTTTGTGAGTTTATAATATAAAAAATTTGCAAAATTTAAATTTCTGATATTATAACGCGAAACCATTTGATTTAATTATACTATTGCAATTCGACTCAGCAATTTTAACCGTTTGTTTAGCCGAGGGTAAGAGCATAACTTCACGATCGGGCGAAGCCTGCCTGCAGAGCAGGCGTTTAGCATATCCTTGCATAAGTATTTCGAGCGAAGCCAGCCTGCAGAGCAGGCAATCAGCATATCCCCATATAAGAGTTTCGGGCGTAAGCCTGCCTGCAGAGCAGGCATTCAGCATAGGCACGTATCAATCAAGGCGTAAAGCCTTGATTGGTGCGTGTATCTGCGTAGCCCTACCACACAGAAACGTGCCGCGTTAGCGGTACTTCTTAAAACGGGGATTATAGGTCAATGGCTTGCAGGATGGTTGAGAAGGATAGGGCGTGTTCCGGACCGAATTTTTCGGTGTAGGCTCCTAATACCGGTGCCAGATAGGTGGCTGCCCATTGCTCAGCGTCACTGATTGAGTTGAATTCGACTTGAAATGCAAACGAACAGGCCTGACGGGCAAATTCAGGATCTCCGGGTACATCGGCTACCAGAGTGAGCCTCGGATTACGGGCGGTGCTTTCAGGATTTACCATAGCATTTAGCGCGTATGTGCGCATCCATGAGAGAAACGAAGGTTCATTCGCATTCTCTACCATAAAAGTTACGTTGTAGATATACATAATAACACAAGATATTTATATTCGCTTTATTTTTTTCTTATAGGCGGAGATAGAGATTCGCTGATCAGGTGAGATACTCAAGCCGAGAGGGGTGAGATACTCAAGACGAGAATAAGTGAGGGAGAGACTCGCATAGATTTTAAGGTAAATCTGAGAAATCGAATTTACACTCACCTTTATAACGCTTGTAGCGCAAAATAGAGACACGAGATATTGTGAAATAATTAAAAAATTCAGATTTTTTCACCTCATTTTCATCTCAGATATTGATTTTTTGCAAAATCTAAGATATATTTGCAGATTAGGATTAGTAAATCCGCCCAAAGATAAAAAAATAATTCTATCACCATGGATAAATATCAGGAAGTAATTGCCCAGAGCAATGTTTCGGCCGATGATGCGGCAGTGGCCGCAGCGGTAGCGAAAATCGTAGAGAAAGCCCCCGAATACGCTTCGGAGGAGGTGTATAAATTTCTTTTAAGTTCGATTGACCTGACTACCCTCTCTACAGAGGATTCGGTATCGAGCGTAGCGAAATTTACACAGCGTGTCAATGACTTTGACAATGATTATCCGCAACTTAATAATGTAGCGGCAATCTGTGTATACTCCAATTTTGCAGAGGTGGTTAAGGCTCACCTTGATGTGCCTGGTGTGGATATAGCGGTAGTAGCCGGTTGTTTCCCGTCGAGTCAGACATTTCAGGCTGTAAAAGTGGCTGATGTGGCACTGGCCTGTGCAGGGGGAGCCAATGAGGTGGATATCGTGTTTAATGTAGGTCAATATCTGGATGGTAATTACGAAGACCTCTCAGATGAGATAATCGAACTCAAGCATACCGCTAAAGATGCGATACTGAAAGTAATACTTGAGACCGGTGCTCTCAAGACCGCCGAGAATATCAAGAAAGCCTCCATACTTTCGCTCTATTCGGATGCCGACTTCCTCAAGACCTCTACCGGCAAGATATATCCCGGTGCATCGCTTGAGGCTGCATACGTGATGTGTCAGTGTATCAAGGAGTATTATCAGAAGACCGGCCGCAAGGTAGGATTCAAGGCTTCGGGTGGAATACGCACCTCTGAGGATGCTCTTAACTATTATGCTCTTGTAAAAGAAGTGCTGGGTGATGAATGGCTCAACCGCGATCTTTTCCGTATCGGTGCGTCATCGCTCGCCAACAGTCTCCTCTCGACTATCACCGGTGAGGAGGTAAAATATTTCTAATTTAATCGCAGATGGAGTTTGGGATATAAATCAATATCCCGGACTCCACATTATTTACATAACCTTCAGTCATGAAACTCAAAAGAATACTCGCGATGATGCTCCCGGTTGCCCTTATGGCCGGTGGCCTTGTTGTGTCGATGTCTGTGTCGGCAGGCACTCAGAATAATGCCGGGCAACCTAAGAAGAGGATGCAGATGTATGGTGTGGCATTTTATAATCTCGAAAATCTCTTTGACACCATCAATAATAACGGCAAGTATGACCTGGAATTTTCACCGGCCGGCAAGAATAACTGGGATGGTCATAAGTATCGCTCCAAACTGCGCAATCTGGCTTACGCCATATCGCAGATGACTACCAAGGCTACCCCTATGGGTCCTGCCATAATCGGTTGCAGTGAGATTGAAAACCGCTCGGTGCTTGATGATCTTGTGGCCGAACCCGCTATCAAGGATTGGAATCTCAAGGTTATACATCATGATAGTCCTGATGTGCGCGGGGTAGATGTAAGCCTGCTTTACAACCCGCGCTTCTTCAAGCCGATCAATACCACCAACCACCGTCTATATATCGATGACAAGCCGTGGTTTAAGACCCGCGACCAGATGTGTGTGGTAGGATACCTCGGAGGCATGGACTCGAAAGTGGCTGTAATCGTAAATCACTGGCCTTCGCGTCGCGGAGGTTCGGCGCAGAGCAGTTACCTCCGAGAGGCTGCCGCTGCGCTTACCAAGCATATCGCTGACTCGGTGCGCGCTGTAGATCCGAATATCGGAATTATTGTGATGGGTGACCTTAACGATGATCCCTCAGACCGCTCATGTGCCGAGACGCTCGGTGCGGTACGTAATATCGAAGATACCGCCGAGGGTGGATTTTACAATCCGTTCTGGAAGAAACTCGACGATGGTATCGGCTCATACGTATATCGCGGCAGTTGGGATCTGTTTGACCAGATTATCATCAATGACAACCTTGTAAACGGAGCCAACGGACTTAAATTCCGTTCGGCCGAGGTACTCAACAAGGAGTTTCTCAAGCAGCAGGACGGTCAGTATCGCGGATATCCGCACCGTACCTTCTCAGGCGGTGCATGGACCAACGGGTACTCCGACCACTTCCCGACTGAGATCTATCTCGTAAAAGAGGTAAAATGATGAAATCAAACTTCTTGAAGCGGAATGAAATAAAAAATCAGATTCTCTTCAACTTACTTAGCAACAATTATCAACATCAAAAATGCGTAAAATATTATCTTTCTTTCTAATGGCGGCTACCGCTATGATTGCAGCGGCGGCTCCAACAGGGGTAAAGGGTGTGATACTCGATGCCCGTTCAGGCGCCCCTATCGGTGATGCCTCTGTACTGCTCTCTGACCAGGGGATAATGGTCACTACCGATGCCCAGGGTCAGTTTCAGATCTCAAATGCGCAATCGGGTACTGATGTGCTGCAGGTTATCGCCTTCGGTTATGATGACTTATATCAGGATATCGATATCCTCAAGGATATAGTTAAGAATGTCGGTGAATTGCGTCTCTCGGTATCAGGTTACGATGGCCAGGCGCTCAATTCTGACTCTTTTATATTTGACGAAGAGCAGATTGCCGACGATGAGAGTGCCGTGCAGAGTGTAGGTACCATACAGGGTGCTACCGATGATATATTCTATCAGGCTGCATCTTATCAATATAGCACCGTGCGTTACCGTCTGCGCGGTCTTAACTCCAATTGGCAAAACGGCTATATCAACGGTGTGGAATACAATGACCTGATGCGTGGGTCGTTTAACTTCTCCGGTCTTGGCGGTATGACCTCAAGCGCATTCCGCAGCAAGAGTACCGAAATCGGTCTGGCCTCTTCGGCCTACGGCTTCGGCTCGATAGGCGGTTCGCAGAACTTTACCACATACGCTTCGCAATACGCCCCCGGCTTCAGAGGCAATGTAAGTTATACCAACTCCAACTACATGCTCCGCGCCATGCTGCAGTACTCATCGGGTCTCAATAAGCACGGCTGGGCATTCTCAGCATCGGTAATAGGCCGTTATGCTCCCGAAGGTGTGATAGCAGGCACATGGTATAACTCGCTCGGTTATCAGTTTGCCGTACAGAAAGTATTTAATGATGCCCACTCCATCAACCTTACCACCTGGGGTTCGCCTACAAGCCGCGCGGGTAATAATGCCGCTACACAGGAGGCCTATGATCTGGCAGGGTCTAACCTCTACAACCCCTCCTGGGGTTATCTTAACGGTAAGAAGATTTCAGACCGTGTATACAATACCTTCGACCCCTCGGTTATGGTAAACTGGTTGTGGAAGCCGAAAATGGGTACGACTCTCAACACTGCGATAGCATTCCGCCACAACGCCTACGCCCGCTCATCGTTTGACTGGTATCAGGCTGCCGATCCGCGTCCGAACTACTACCGTAACCTTCCGTCATACTTCCTCCCGACTGCTGTATATGACCCCAACGATCCGCTGTCGGAGGAATCACAACTCTACCTTGCACAGCAAGAGGAATACGACTATATATATGACCTCTGGAAGAATGATGTCAACACACGTCAGATCGACTGGGCCGGAATCTATCAGGCCAACCTTCTGAATCGCGAATACTTCGACCGTGACCCGCAATGGACAGGCCGCTCATCATATATCCTCAAGAATGAGCATACCAATCAGACCGTATGGATGCTTAACTCATACCTCAATCACCGCATTTCGGATATTCTCACCCTGCAGGGAGGTGTGAGCCTCAATTATACCAACGCTCACTATTACGAGACAGTAAAGGATCTGCTCGGTGGTGAATACTGGATCGACGTCGACAACTTCTCAGAGCGCGACTTTGCCGGAGACCAGGATAAACTCCAGAACGATGTGCGCTATCCCAACCGTAAGGTATATGAGGGTGACATCTACGGCTACAATTACAACATTCACGCCGTACGCGCCCACGCATGGTTGCAGAATGAATGGAACACGCGCCACTGGAATGTAAACTACGCCGCTGAGATCAGCAACACCAACTTCGTGCGCGAAGGCCAGATGCAGAACGGCCGATTCCAGGACTCATCGCTCGGCAAGGGTAAGAGTCACAATTTTGTAAATGCCGCTATCAAGGCAGGTGCCACTTACAAGATCAACGGTCGTAACTATATCGTGGCTCACCTCGGATACGGTTCTCGTGCACCGCAGATCAGCAATGCATACGTAAATGCCCGTATTAAAGATGAGGCGGTAAGCAATCTTAAATCAGAAACATTCCTCTCGGCCGACCTCTCTTATACATGGAACTATTCTAAATTCCGCGGTTCAATCACCGGTTTCTGGACTGAACTCTGGAACAGCATGAGTCAGCGATTCTTCTACGACTACGACCTGGCTACAATGATGACTTACACTCTGGCCGGTGTGCAGACAGAGCATAAGGGTGTGGAAGTAGGTCTTGAATATAAGATACTCAACGGTCTTAGCGTAAAGGCTACCGGAGCATTCGCCCGCTACAACTACAAGAATAATCCCACCGGTGTACGCTCGGCTCAGAATGGTGCGATGGAAGATGTAGAGCGTGTGACTTATCTCAAAAACTATTATGTAGGCGGCACACCTCAGCAGGCTTACGGACTGGCGGTAAATTATGCCGCTCCCAAAAACTGGTTCTTTGAAGTAAATGCCAATTACTTCTGCGACGGCTATGTAGACCTCGCTCCCACACGCCATGAGGCGCTCCCCGGACTATGGAAATTCTGTACTACAGTAGAGGAGTATGAGCAGCGTCTGGCAGAGTTTGCCGCTCAGGATAAACTTAAGGATGCGTTTGTGATGAATCTCTCTATCGGCAAACTTATCTATACCAAGTTTGGTGCGCTTAACTTCAACCTCAGCATCAACAACCTCCTCAACAACCGCAATATCCAGACCGGCGGATTCCAGGAATCAAAACTTGACTACACAAATTATAGTCTGTCAAAATTCCCCAACCGCTATTATTATGCACAGGGTATCCGCGTATTCTTCAACTTCGGTATACGTTTCTAAAGCATTATTTCAAAGACTATCAAGATGAATCATAATATGAAATCAATCATAAAGTCAGCAGCGCTCCTTTTGACTCTTTTCGGTCTCGGTACGCTTGCATCGTGTAACGAGGATTTCGCTCAGGCTCCTCTCGACCAGCCCTTCCCGGAGATTGGTGACGGTACTTATCAGAATCCTCTCCAGACCTGGCAGGCACATCTGGGCACCATGCCCGGTGATCGTGAAACCAACTGGGTGACCGGTTACATCATCGGTTATATTAACAGTGATATTACCAATACCATGAAGTCAGCGGTTATCGCTGATGGTGAGACTCCGGCTCTGAAGAATAATAATGTTATCATAGCCCAGATTCCCTACGATGAGGAGGTATGGGAGAGTACCGGATACTCGCTCGATGACTGTGTGACCGTGCAGTTGCCCTCAGGTTCTTCGCGTCAGGCGGTAAACCTCGCCAATCACCCCGATAACTTTAACCGCCAGGTGAGTCTGCGCGGTACTACCGGCTCAAAATACATGGGTGTGTATGGTGTGCGCAACGCCTACGAGTATAACTGGGGTCCTACAGGTCGCTACGAAGAGCCGATCAAGGATATATCCACCCAATACTTCTGTGACTTCTCTACCAGCCACGATATTACTTATTATACTGAGCGCGGATGGTATAAATTTATGGAGAAAGGTGGCCTAACCGGTTTCTCGGTAAGTGAATACAACCGTGTATGCTATGTAGGTATGTCTGCCTATTACGGCACAGCCAACGGTGGTCCCTATATCAACTGGATTATTTCACCTGAGTTTAACCTCGATGAGACTGAGCAGAAGACTGTAAGTTTCCGTACCGAAGTATCACGCAAAGTGGAGGGTACCGAACTTGAAGTATTTGTACTTACTCACAAGAATCCGCTAAGTTGCGAACCTGTGAAACTCGAATGTCCCATCAGCGCCTCAGACAACGTATGGGTATCATCGGGCGATATCGACCTCAGCGAATTTAGCGGCAAGATCCGTATAGGTTTCCGCTACACCGCCGCAAAGGGTGGCGACGGCAACTCGTCAGACTTCTATATGACCGACTTCAACTATGGCGGTGCCAATCCTGAAGACTGGAAAGTGATTGACCCCGCTTCTATCGGCACTTACCGCAAGGCTACGACACTGGAATCAGGCAAGAAATACGCTATGGTATTTGATGATGTATACGCTACTCAACCTGCATCTGAAAGTTCTGCTTACGGTCGCCTGACTGTAGAGGAGGTGACCTTTACCGATGATTACGAGCAGGAATTCAGACTTTCAAAAGAAGATGCGTTTACATTTACCAATGTAGAAGGTGACCACTGGACTATCCGCGATGCCTACGGCAAACTTATATACATGGATAATGATGCCAGTCACAGTACATTCCAATTCGGTTCGCAGGGTTCGCTCTCAGATCTTGACTGCTCATGGATTATCACCGAGAAGAACGGCAAGTATGAGATGAAGAGTTACTTCCGCGGTTATTATCTCGAATTTAACCCCAACTTCATGAATGTGGCTCCCAACAGCGACCGCTATACCAACGGCAACCGCGCGGTGCTTTACGAACTCGTGGAGGAATAACAATAAAATCAAAGTCATAACAAAGATATGAATACCAATAAATATATAATTTCAGCCGGTATGCTCTTAGGAGCCTTGACTCTCGGCAGTCTCACTTCCTGCCAGGATTCATACGATACCCCCGAACTGGAGGTGCCTCAGGCTACTCTTGTAGCCAATACCACTCTGGCTGATTTCAAGGCCACTTTTGCCGATGAGATGGCTGTAAAAGTCGGTAATAACCCCGAAACCGATGCCCCCTATATACTCAAAGGCCGTGTTGTATCGAGCGATGCTTCAGGTAATATTTATAAATCGCTCGTAATACAGGATGAGACCGCTGCGCTCGCTTTATCGATCAATCAGAGTTCGATGTATATAGATTATCGTCTCGGCCAGGAGGTGGTGATAAATGCTACCGGTCTCTGGATGGGTCAATACAATAACCTTCTCCAACTCGGTCTGCTGGGTGAGTACAACTCATCACCGCAGATTACCTTCATGCCATACATGCAGTTTGAGGAGCATACACAGAAGAATGGTCTGCCGAATCAGGATTTCGTGACTATCAACTTCGGTGATCAGGCTCCCGCAGCAAATCCGTATAAGGTGCGTCTTACGCTGAGTCAACTCAACTCTATCGCGGCAAATACCCCTGAGTATTATGATGTGATGAGCCAACTTGTGGAGATTCCGGACGTAAGTTTTGTAGATGCAGGTCAGACACCCGCAGTTACTTTCGCTACTTATCAGGAGACACTAGACCGCTATGTAAAGGATGCCGACGGACTTACACTCAATGTGCGTTGCTCCGGCTACAGTTCATTCTATAATGATCCTCTGCCCGAAGGTATCGGTTCGGTGACCGGTATACTTTCACGTTATGGTGATTCATGGCAACTCTCACTGCGTGATGTAAACGATTGCGACTTTTCTACCAAGGGTACACGTCAGGATCCGTTTACTACCGAAGAGGCTATCGCTCTTGATAACTCCGGCCGCAATGCATGGGTTAAGGGTTATATCGTAGGTAGCGTGAAGTCAGGTGTGTCAGATGTGACCTCTACCGATGATATTATCTTCAACGCCATCGACACCGAGTATGATAATAATATCGTGATCGCCTCTACCGCTGATTCGCGTAATCTCGATGATATGATGGTGGTATCTCTGCCGGCCAATTCTATGATACGTCGTTACGCCAATCTCCGTGATAATCCGGAGGTACTGGGTCATCTCCTCACAGTAGAGGGTACTCTTGCCGAGGTATTCGGTGTGCATGGTGTCTCAGGTATCGGCGGCGGTATGTCGGTATTCTCTATCGAAGGTATCAATGTGGGTGGTCTTGACGGCCTCGGCACAGGTACTGAAGAGGATCCCTTCAAACCCTCATACATAGTGAAAGTCAACGAAGAGATGACCGGATTCTGGATCGAGGGTTATATAGTCGGTTTTGTAGAAGGTACTAAGTATTCTACCGGTGCGACCTTTGGTAACGATATCAAATTCAAGGACTTCAGTGGCAATAACTTTATCCTCGGTGATAACGCGGATACCAATTCTACCGAAAATGCTGTAGTAGTAAACCTGACAGGTAGTGCTATGCGCGATATGCTCGACCTTACACTTCATCCCGAAGTGTATGGCAAGCGAGTAAGACTTAAAGGTAATGCCGGCACAGCGTTCGGAGCACTCGGTGTGATCGGAGTCTCTGAAGCGCAGATAATAGAATAAATAATGAAAAGGCTTATATGCTTCGCGATTTCCGCATTGTCCCTGTTATGGGGCAATGCGGAATATAATCCTCAATACTACTCCGCTATGGACGGTAAGCGCAAAGAGGCACTCAAGGCTGCTGCCAAAGAGTGTGTAAGTGCGCATCAGCAACTCGTATATATGGATCTCCCCAACTACTGGCAATATTCGGATGTATATCCCGAAAAATATGACGGCCAGACCCGCTGGTGGGAGATGTATTCTAACCGTATATTACTGATCCGTCAGGGGCAGAGTGCCAAAAGTTCATTCTCTGCAAATGGAATGAACAGAGAGCACAGTGTGCCTAAATCATGGTGGAAGGTTGGGAGCGACGAGCAGTATACACCCGCATATTCCGATATGTGGAATCTGTATCCCTCCGAGTCCGAGGCCAACATGGCCAAGAGTAACTATCCGCTCGGTATTGTGGGTTCGGATGTATCGTATGACAACGGATGCACCAAGGTAGGTGTACCCCAATTCGGTTACGGCGGCGGTGCGGGTAAGGTTTTCGAACCCGCTGATGAATACAAAGGCGACTTCGCCCGAGGATTCTTCTATATGGCCACAGTATATGATGATATTTACTGGCAGACCCGATATAACTGGATGTTTACCCGCGCCTCATATCCCACGCTTCAGCCGTGGGCCTACGAGATGCTGCTTGAGTGGTCGCGTCAGGATCCGGTAAGCCAGAAAGAGATATTGCGTAATGATGCTGTCGAGAAATCGCAAGGTAACCGAAACCCCTTTGTAGACTTCCCCATGCTCGCAGAGTATATCTGGGGTAAATATACCGGTGAGGTATTTTATGTAGCAGAGCAGGGTACCGGTGGAGGAGGTCAGATAACCGGTGATCCGGAACTGACTCTCCCCGTAAACAATGAGACCCTCGACTTCGGAGAGGTCGCATTGCATACTCCGTCGGCTTCATGGCTTGTATTGAAGGGTAAGAATTTCGTATCGCCGATCAGCCTGACTATCGGTGGGGCGGATAGAGATATGTTTAAACTTGAAAGCAATACCATCTCAGGTAATCTTATAAATACTACAGGAGAGTATATGCTACCCATTATCTACACACCTTCTACGGCAGGAGAACATAAAGCGACCCTCTCTATCTATGATGGAGGACTCGCCTCGAGTATCCGCGTCAACCTGCGCGGCACCGGTTGTGAGGTTCCGGAATTGACCACACCTCACGCACTCCCTCCGGCAGATGTCACTGCCACTTCATACCGCGCTTGCTGGGAAGAGGTGCCTGAAACCGTGGATTACTATGTGGTATATCGCACACGCTATCTGGCAGACGGTGAAGAGACCGATGAGATGCAGGCCGATGGCTCATCTCTGCTCATTACAGGGCGTGACGCCTCGGTAGCGGAGAGTTACCGGGTAGCCTCCTCGCGTCTCGGCTTCCTGTCGGGTGTATCAAACACGATAATGGTCGAGTCGAGCGGTGTCAACGATATCTATACCGAGCCTACAGCCAATATAGGTTGGGTAGAAGGAGGATTTATAATCCTTACCGAAGAGGAATCTATCGAGACACTCCAAGTCTACGACCTCACCGGACGCATGGTAAGAGAATTACATAACTTGCGCCACGGTGACTTCATACCCATGCCGGCCGGTGCATATCTGATATGCGCCCCTCAACTCGGCAAACCGGTAAAATATCTGAATTAAAAAAATGCAAGAAGGTATGCGACATCTCTTTTGCATACTACTAATCTACACATAAAGAAATGAAGAAATTATATTTTAATCTAATCATGCTCACCCTCGGTGCGGCCGCAGCATCGGCCGCTGTACCGGAAGGGTATTACGATTCATTAAATGGCCTTACAGGTAAGGCACTGCGTCAGGCTGCGGCTAAAAAGGCCGACGGTCATAAAGCAATCTCATACAGTTCCGGCACATGGGATGCCTTTAAATCTACCGATGTGAAGATGGTCAACGGCCGCGAAGCGTGGTGGGATATGTACTCTTCAAACGTAGTATATACCTCAGAAGGTCACCCCGGAATGAATGTGGAGCACTCAGTGGCAAACTCATGGTGGGGTGGTACAAAAAACGATGCATACAAAGATCTGTTTCATCTCAACCCCTCCAATAGTGATGCCAATTCACGCAAGAGCAATTACCCGCTCGGCGAGATAGCAACCGGAACCTGGGATAACGGTGTGACATTTGTAGGTCATCCCGTAAGCGGACAAGGGGGTGGCAATAACTATGTCTACGAACCCGCTGATGAATACAAAGGTGACTTCGCCCGCGTATTCATGTATATGTTTACAACCTACGAGAATATCTCATGGAAATCAGATAAATCATGGATGTTTGAGGTCGGAAGTGAAGATATGTTCAAGCCTTGGGCCGTGGCGTTATTGCTCAAATGGCATCGTCAGGATCCTGTAAGCCAGAAAGAGATAGATCGCAATGAGGCTATTTATCGTATTCAGGGTAACCGTAACCCGTATATCGATGCACCCGAACTTGCGGAGTATGTATGGGGTAACAAGAAAGGTGAGAAATACTATTATGGCGAGTACGAACCGGGCACCGAGCCGGTAGATCCCGTAGATCCCGTAGATCCGACCGACCCCGAAGTGCCCGGCGATATTCTCCCCGGTCAGTGGGTAGAGGTAGCCTCGATAAATCAGATTTATGCAGATGCTCAATATATAGCGGTAGGGGAGAGCGCTAAAGTAGCGATGGCTCTCGACACATCATCCACCCCCTACGCCTCATTCTTCCAGCCTACCGCGGCCGTGACTATCCGCGAGGCTGACGGAGTGAACGTAATAGACGAGCCTGCTCAAAACACCGCAGTATTCCGCTTTATACCTTCGGGTGCAGAATATACTGCTGAGATTACCGATCTCAACGGTAATGCAAAAGGGTATCTTAACTGCTCGGCTGCTAAAAATGTCAAGTTGGCCGAAACCGCTTCACCCTTCGGGCTGTCAATTACATCAGACGGTGTGAAACTTGATTTCGGCAACAACGGCAAATTATACTACAACCCCTCCTCACCGCGCTTCACTACATATACTACAACAGGTCAGGAAGTACCCAAACTTTATCGTAAGATGGAGGTATCAACCGTAGTAGACACGGTATTAACCGGTAATGAGGAGGTGGTTAGAATCTTCAATCTTCAGGGTGTGGAGATGACCGCTGACCAAGAGAAACTTCCTGCCGGCATCTACATAATGGTAAAGGGCGACGGCAGCACTGTAAAAATAAATAAAAAATAACCAAGATATGCGGAGAGTAATATTTTCAACCCTCCTGTCAGCAGCGGTAGCGACAGCCGGTGCAGTAGATTACACATCATTAGAGGGTAAATGCGGAGCACAACTTAAAGCGGCCGTAAAGGCCCTGGTTGCACCGCATACCGTAATCTCATACGGCGATGATACATGGGATGCGTTCAGCACCTGCGATGTGCGGGAGGTGCGCGGCAAGAAGTACTGGTTTGATATGTACAGTAACCGCCTTGTGGAGATATCGTCCGGACATTCCGGTATGAATATCGAGCATGCGGTAGCCAATTCATGGTGGGGTGGTACCAAAAATGATGCCTACAAGGATCTGCATCATCTCAACCCCTCGGATGCCGATGCCAATAACCGCAAAAGCGATAACCCGCTCGGGTATATCAACGGTACTCCGACCTGGAGCAACGGTATAAGCAGTGTCGGTGCTCCGATGGCCGGTTACGGCGGGGGTGCGCGTACTGTGTTTCAACCCGCAGCGGAATATATGGGTGATTTCGCACGCGCATATTTCTATATATTTACAGTATATGACGACATAGCGTGGAAAGATGCTCCTGCATGTATGTACGAACTCACCGATTATCCAACCCTGCAACCCTGGGCCTACAATATGCTGCTGTCTTGGAGCAATATTGACCCGGTAGATAGCAGAGAGGCCAATCGAAACCGCGAAGTAGCCAAAGTGCAGAAAAACGAGAACCCCTTTGTGGCTCTCCCCGGTCTGGAGGAATATATATGGGGTGACTCAAAGAATATTCCGTTTAAACTCGAATATATCAATACCCAGATTTATGACCGCCAGCCGGCCCCGGTATTTGAAGACTTCGAGATGGCCGCTCTCAATACCTACACCGGACGATGGTGGAACGCTATGACAGTAATCTGCGAAGATCCCGGTGATACCAACATGATATTGTACACTATCAATGGAGGTCCGCAGGAGGTATATAAAGACGGAATCGAAATCCCCGCAGCAGTATCCGAAGGTGAGACTATCGTAATCCGCGCCTATAATCAGAGTATGATCGAAACATCTTACGACAGCCCGATTGCAACCCTGACTCTGACCGCTATAAACCCCTCGACCACCGATTATAAAAATGCCGAGTGGCAACTGGTAAACAGTGTGTCGGATGTATCGGAAGAAGGGTTATATATCATCGTATCCTCAAAAAATCATGATGTCATGGGAGCCTCGGCTACCGCCACTTCATCATCCGGATACCTGCTGGCTGCCGGTAGTGTGACACCTGATAATAACGTGATAAAGGGTCTGCCCGATGCCGCAGGGGTAGTGCAGTTTGTAAGTGATGGCGGTACAGGATATTACGTAGCGGTCAATGACCTCACCATGAAACCTCAGGGTTATCTC
>CAMWNR010000024.1 GCA_947175665.1 uncultured Porphyromonadaceae bacterium | reverse complement strand
GGTGTCCCTATAATCCATATAGCAGGGGGTACTATCTCTGAGGGAGCCTTTGATGATAGTGTGCGGCATGCCATATCCAAGATGGCCACTCTCCATTTTCCCGAGACTGAGAAATCTGCCGATCGCCTCATACAAATGGGTGAAAACCCGGATTCGGTAGTTGTAGCCGGCGCCATAGGCGTACAGAATTCTCTCAATTTACCCAAATGGTCCCGTCAGCAATTAAGTGAGTCGCTTGGCTGGGATCCGGGGTCTGATTTTTTGGTTGTCACCCTACACGCGGCTACTCTGGAATCCTTCTCTCCACTTGAGGTGCAACAGAATATGCTGCAGGCTCTGGGTAAATTACCTCCCCATATACGCCTCCTTATCACATATCCCAACAGTGATGTAGACCCTGCGCCTCTTATTGCCGATCTGCAGAAATTTGCCGAGGCTCAAGGTGATAGAGTCAAGTTGATACCTTCGCTCGGACGCATCCGCTATCTCTCGGCCGTAGCACTGAGCCGCGGCGTGGTAGGAAACAGTTCGAGCGGTCTGGTAGAAGTCCCTTCGCTCGGAGTACCCACCCTTGACATAGGTATCCGTCAGCAAGGTCGGGAATGTGGCAGTACGGTAGTACATTGCGGCACCTCGGTATCTGATATTGCGGCAGGTCTTGACAGAATACTGTCAGACGAAATGAGGAAGTCGGCGAAACAGGCCGAAAATCCTTACTATCAACCGGACACCGTAAAAATTATAACTGACAGGATACTATCTACAGATTTTCATCCATATCCAATCAAAAAATTCCACTCGTCATGAAATATCTCTACCTTATACCGGCCCGCGGAGGGAGCAAGGGGATTCCGGGTAAAAACATAAAGCCTCTCGGAGGTATACCACTGATAGGCCATACCATACGCACCGCCCTCAAGATTGCAGATGCTGAAGATGTAGTGGTATCTACTGACTCTGAAGATATTGCCCGCGTCAGCAAAGAGTTTGGAGCATCAGTACCTTTTATCCGTCCGGAGGCGCTGGCTACAGATACCGCCGGTTCACGAGACGTTATACTCCACGCATTGGAGTATATGAACTCCCGCGGAGGTAATTATGATACCGTGGTGCTGCTTCAACCCACTTCCCCCTTTCGCACAGCCGAGGATATTGAAGAGTGCATCAAAGCATTTGAAGATTCACGCAATAAGAATGGTGAGCAGAGAGGTGCCGGTATGGCGGTGACAGTTACCGAAGCCCGCACAAACCCGTATTATAGTGCCTTTGAGACCGACCAAGAGGGATTTCTGCACATCTCAAAAGGGGAAGGTAATTACACACGCCGTCAGGATGCACCCAAGGTATGGGAATTTAATGGCGCAGTCTATGTGATAGATGCCGAAGCGCTGAAACGCGATGAGATTTCACGCATCAAGCGCACCATACCCGTCCCGATGTCCGCTGACCGCAGCATAGATCTTGACACCCCTGCCGATTGGACCCGGGCCGAACAAAAATTTCTCCCCCCAAATCAAGATTAATCAAGATAAACCAGCCCCAATCAAGATTAATCAGCCTAAATCAAGATTAATCAAGATTAATCAGGTTAAATCAAGATTAATCAGGCTAATTCAGGCTAAATCAGGCCAAATCAAGTAAAATTACAACCCAAAAAAGTATTAATAATAAGCGATATGCAACAACAGGACAGACTAAAAGAATTAGCAACCGCTCCTATCTGGAAGATACTGCTTAAGTATTCTCTCCCGGCGGTAGTGGGTACTGTAGTTTCGGCTTTATATAACATTATCGACTCAATCGTAATCGGCCACGCTATCAAAGATCCTGACGTGGTGGCCGGTATCGCAGTCACCTTCCCCGTTATGACGCTGGCCACAGCATTAGGTATGCTTATCGGTGCCGGCGCGGCCACACGCATAAGTATCGTATTAGGTCAGAAAGATACCCGTATGGCCGAGATAATATTGGGTAACAGCGTCCAACTGACCGTGATAATCGGTGCGATCTATGCGTCTTGTTTCGCTATATTTATTGATCCGATTTTGCATATATTCGGTGCCTCCCCCGCTACTCTTCCTTACGCCCGCGAATTTATACTCTGGGTGCTTCCGGGTATGGTGCTTATCAATCTCACCTTCTCTTACAACAATGTTATGCGCGCCTCCGGCTATCCGGGCAAGGCAATGTACACCAACATGATAGGCGCTGTATTAAATGCAATTTTAGCCCCGCTATTCCTGTTCATTTTCAAATGGGGCATTCGCGGTGCCGCCATTGCTACCGATATATCAATGCTCGTTACTGCCATTTGGGTTATGAGCCATTTCTTTAACAAGAAAAATACTCTGCACTTCGTGCGCGGTACATTTAAATTCAATTGGCCGGTCATCAAATCGGTATTATATATCGGTATGGCTCCATTCCTGATTAATGTCGCAGGTTCCTGTATCAACGCTATCGTCAACAACTCCCTACTTAAGTATGGTGGAGATAACGCTATTGCTGCCGTAGTGGTTTTTAACCGATATGTGACTATATTTGTTTTTATCGTAATGGGTATATGCCAGGGTATGCAACCGATTTTAGGTTATAACTATGGTGCCGGCAAGTATGACCGACTCTTCCGCACATTACGTCTGGCCGCCACATCAGCCCTGATAATAACTACAATAGGCGCTATCTTTGCCCACATCTTCCCGCGGCCTATAGCATCGCTCTTCATGACCGATACCAACCAGATTGCAGCAGCAGTCAACTGTCTTAATATCACGACCTTGGGATTCTGGATTGTCGGTTTCCAAATTGTTGCCACCAATTTCTTCCAGAGTCTTGGCAAAGCCGGTAAAGCGGTTTTCCTCTCTCTTACCCGTCAGGTAATATTTATGATACCGATGCTCTTTATTCTGCCGCGATTCTTCCAACTCGATGGCGTATGGAGTGCGTTTCCCATCTGCGATATGCTCTCTGCCATAGTTGCCGGCTTCATGCTGTATTGGCAGATCAAGAAGATCAAGGCGGAATCTCTCTCAGCACCCCTGTCATAAATATACCGGATTAATCCGCTTATCTTATAGGATAGATAGGAATAATCTTGATTTAGCCTGATTTAGCCTGATTTATCTTGATTTAGGCTAATTTATCTTGATTTGGGTTGCTTAATCCAACTTACAAACTCGGAATCCTCAAGCACCGGAGACTATTATGAATTACACACCGTTTGCAAGAATAATATTTAATCACCGTGCCCGTCGTATCAAAGATTGGGGTACTCTTAAAGGTGATATCCAGTTACGCCAACTCAGATGGCTTCTCTTCAGAGGAGCCACTACCGAGTATGGCCGCGATCTTGATTTCGAGGCTTTACTACAACACACTGACCCGCGTGAGGAGTACCGGAAACGTATCCCCCTTATTGAGTATGAAGATATTCGCAACACGGTAATGCGGATGATTAACGGTGAGGAGGATCTGTTATGGCCCGGCAAATGCCGTCGGTTTGCTCAATCAAGCGGTACATCGGGGGGAGTATCCAAATATATACCCATCACCCTCGATTCTCTGCGTGTTAACCACTACGCAGGTAGTAAGGATGTCGTAGCGCAATATCTCCGCAATTTTCCGGAATCCCGCTTATTTGCAGGTAAGGCTTTTATATTAGGGGGATCGTTTGATAATACTCTTCATCTCACCGATAGATATGTCAAGATAGGAGACCTCTCCGCTACCCTTATCGACCTCATTCCGGGTCCGGCGGCTCGCTTCAGGGTACCTGATAAGAAGATTGCACTACTCTCTGACTGGAACGAAAAACTTGACAAACTGGCAGCATCGTCGATACATGAGAATATTACCAACCTCAGCGGTGTGCCCTCCTGGTTTATGAGAGTCATACTGCGCGCTCTCGAATTGTCGGGCAAGGATAAGGCTACCGACCTCTGGCCTAATCTCGAGGTTTTCTTTCACGGTGGTATTTCTTTTGAACCCTACCGTAAAGAGTATGAACATATCTGCGACCCGGCTAAGATGCATTATTTTGAGACTTACAATGCTTCTGAGGGGTTCTTCGCCACTCAATCAGAACGCGACAATGACGGACTGCTTCTCCTGATTGACAACGGTATCTATTTTGAATTTCTCCCTCTCGGGGGTTCCGATACGGATACCGTCGGCATTGAGGATGTGGAGAAAGGTAAGATATACGAACTCATTATTACTGCTCCCAACGGCCTATGGCGATACCGGATCGGAGATACCGTGCAGATAGTGGATACCGACCCCGTGAAAATACGTATAGCCGGACGCACCAAATCATTTATTAATGCGTTTGGAGAGGAACTTATGGAGAACAATGCCGAAAAAGGTATAGCGATCGCTGCCGCATCTACCGGGGCGAAAATACACAATTATACTGCGGGGCCTCTTTACGCTCACGGCGAACAGAAAGGGAGGCATCAGTGGGCTATCGAGTGGGATACTCCCCCCTCGGATATCGATAAATTTGCAAAATCTCTGGATGCTGCCCTTAGATCTATCAACAGCGATTATGATGCCAAACGCAATGGTGACATATTTCTGGATATGCCTGAGATAATATCGCTCCCGGCAGGTACATTTGACCGCTGGTTGGCAGGAGTAGGTAATCGCAAACTCGGAGGACAACGTAAGATACCACGCCTGCGCAATGACCGCTCGATCCTGGACTCACTCATTTAAATCCTGGACTCGCTCATTTAAACGGATAAGAGGTTGCGTCGTAATTAAAGCGACTCAACCTCTTTTTTGATTTGGCCTGATTTATCTTAATTAGGGCAGGTATATTGATTTAGCCTGATTTGTGTTATCTTAGCCTGATTAATCTTTTTTATCGAATTTTTCGAATATCGAGTGCTTGGAGATAAATTCGGGTACTATCTGCTTCATCAGTATTACCATTCGGTCTATCTCTACTTGAGCCGCAAGTTCCTTTAAGCGCGATACACCGTCAGAGGCTTCAGAATATGCGTACTCCCTTACGCGCGCTACAGAAATACGATCGTGCTCGGTAGGTATGGTATTCTCTTTGGTTGCAAGCACTTCTTCATACAGTTTTTCTCCGGGGCGGAGTCCTGTATACTTTATCTCGATATCCTTTCCGGGTTCGAAGCCGGCGAGAGATATCATACGTGTAGCCAGATCCGCAATCTTAACCGGTGTACCCATATCGAATACAAATATCTGTGTGCCGGTAGCCATTGTGGCGGCCTCCATCACCAGG
This sequence comes from uncultured Porphyromonadaceae bacterium, assembly GCA_947175665.1. Classification (GTDB taxonomy): domain Bacteria; phylum Bacteroidota; class Bacteroidia; order Bacteroidales; family Muribaculaceae; genus Lepagella. The sequence continues at coordinate 21,943 of CAMWNR010000024.1, read as the reverse complement.
CGGCAGGCTTCAGGTATCGTCATAAAGAAGCGGCGTATCTCGGGGTCTGTCACTGTCACCGGCCCACCCTTCTCTATCTGAGCCTGGAAACGTGGTATTACTGAACCGTTCGAACCGAGTACATTACCGAAGCGGGTTGTCACAAAGATTGTTTTACCCTTTATTTCCCCCTTCTCGATAGCCAATCCGAGCGATTGCACATAAATCTCGGCCAGACGCTTGGTGCAACCCATAATATTGGTGGGGTTAACCGCTTTGTCGGTTGATACCATTACCATTTTCTCCACATCATACTCCACGCATTTGTCGGCGACATTGCGCGAACCCTGCACATTGGCTATCACCGCCTCACAGGGGTTCTCTTCCATAAGAGGTACATGCTTATAGGCCGCGGCATGAAATACCACATCCGGTCTGAACTCGCGGAAGGCGTAATCAAGTCGTTTGAGATTTCTCACATCACCTATAATAGGGGTGAAGTACAGACTGGGATACCTCTCTTCAAATTCGAGTCGTACGTTATGCAGCGGAGTCTCGGCATTGTCAAACATTACGAGTTGCTTTATACCGAGTTGGGCGAGTTGGCGACATAGTTCCGAACCGATTGAACCGGCCGCGCCTGTCACCATTACGGTCTTACCTCTGAAGTTATCGCGAATCTCCTTCATGTTGATCTGTATCTCTGATCTGCCGAGAAGATCCTCGATCTTGATATTTCTTATGGAGCCGGAATTGATTTTACCATCGCTGATTTCATCGATCGAAGGTGATATATACATCTTGAGACCTGCCTGCTCACAATATTCTATCAGGCGGTCACGCTCAAACCGTGCATCATTATTATTGGAAAAGAGAATACCTCCGAGATCGTATTTCTGTTTGAGATGCACCAAATCAGATTCTTCGGTAAATCTTGTTATCGGCTTACTCATGAGGAGTTTCCCCTCATCTTCCTTAGTATTGGCAACTACAAATCCGCATACATTGTAATGGCTTGAATTGCGCAAGCGTGTCACTAACGATATAGATTTTTCGCCTACGCCGTATACAAGCACATTTACCTTATTTTTATCGGGCATAGACTTACGATTGGCAAGCCAGTAAGTCATCAGCATGATAACTCGCGTCAACATCAATCCACCGTTGGTAATCAGGAAGTCGAGTACAAGAAATGCAAGCAACAGGCGGATGGTGACTGACTCGTTGGCAAAAAAGCCTACGGCAAATGCCATCAGCATCTCTTTTAGAAATACAGCCATGCATACCTTAGTCAGATCGCGCAAGGTGGAGAAGCGGATAACAAGGCGAAACACACCGGTAAAGTAAAACGCCAATATCGAACTAATCGCTGCTCCGACAATCCATGTCGTCACAAACCGCTCTGTCAGCACGAACTGCAAATTAATTGCATCGGTTGTAAATATCAGACAGAACAGCAATACCATACATGATGCGATAACTGAGGTGATGGTATCAATTGCTAAAACTATCGTTGACCTTAGATATTTATCGAAAGTAAGATTAATCATAAGTTTTCAGTTGAATATAAATGATAGCCTTATAAGCCTGCTGTATATGGTAATGGTATACTTGTCGCTATCAGATTACAAAGTTAACCCCAAAATATCGAAAAACCAAACATACCGCCAAATTACTATAAATTACTTACAAATTTAAGGTGATTATATTGTGTGAATTTAAAAGTTTTCTTATACTTGCGCCTTAAAATATTTATCAATGATGTCCGAGCAACATACTTTCTATAATTTTATAAATCGCAAAATCAGTTTTGCGCTATTTTGGATCGTTTTATCTTTTCTATATTCCGCTGTCTTCGTGACAGTTGAGTTTGCAGGGTTTCCCGCTTCCGGTTTTAAAGCGTATCTTGACTATGCGTTTCAGTGGTGTGTTGTCTCCTGTGCCGCATCCATGCTGATAGGGTTGCTCTCGGTAAGCAGATTAATTTTTTCTATCTTTTTTCCGGTTCTGCTTATTCTTTCTTCTACCGCCGCTTACTTCCGCATCACTATGGGGCTTGCCATAACTCCGGCTCTTATAGAGGTCACTTTGATCAATGATTTTTCCACCTGGGCTCAAGTGATCTCGCTCCCTCTCGTTCTGATTCTTATTTTACAATTAATCATAGCCGGGGCTATCGTGTGGTACCGGTGGAAGAGAGTCTCTAACCCTCCCCTCCCTTTGGTATGGCTCGGTGTGTTTGCTTTCGGAGTTTTATCTCCTGTCTATCTTATCAAAAGGATTCAGTTTCCGGTCTGCACCCGCATCCCTTATTCTTTCATATATTCTACACGCGAGTGGTATAGCAATCGCAGTAAGGCTACCTCCCAGAGAGATACTTATTTAACTACTTCTGCCATCCCTGCGGCCGATTCGCCCGATGTTATACTCGTAATCGGTGAGTCGCTGCGCGCCGATCACCTTCAACTCAATGGTTATCACCGTGCTACAACCCCTAATCTGGCTGCTGACTCATCGGTAATCTCGCTGCCTAATGTTATTACCCGTTATTTCGTAACCCATATCAGTGTACCTCATATACTTACCCGCGAAAATCCTGATGATGACAACGCTGCGTTTTCCGAACAATCTTTTATCACCCTCTTTAAAAAAGCGGGCTATCGCACGGCATGGATTTCAAATCAGGATCAGGTACCCACATACGCTTATTTCATGCATGAGGGTGATACTCTGATACAGTGTAATACCGCAAGAGATCTCTATTTTCACGGCAAATGGACCGATGACATTATGATTCAGCCGTTTGAGGAGTGGTTAGGACGCGACAACCGCAAATCTCTTACCATACTTCACACTATCGGTTCGCACTGGTGGTATCCGTCTCATTATCCTGATTCGCTGGCAAAATTTAAACCGGAGGTTAATAGTCGCATTTTCAGCGAATTATCTTCCAAACAATTAACCAACTCTTACGATAATACCATACTTGCGACAGACCTCTTCTTATCTTCGCTCATATCGCGTCTGAAAAACAGAAACGCTATATTGATATTTATTTCCGATCACGGTGAGGGATTGGGCGAAGATGGTGTCTATATGCACCCTTACGATCACCCCTCTACAAGAAATGTCGCCTGCCTGGTATGGACCTCCGACATCTATAAGCAGAGTCACGGGGATAAAGTCAGCAATCTGAGAGGGAACAGGAACAATGATTACACTACCTCCGCGATTTTCCACAGTATCCTCGACGGTGCCGGCATCAGTACCGCGGTGTGTGATACGACCATGAGTTTTTTCAGCAAATAGACCCAACCCACAAGAAAGGGGGCTTGATTAGCGGCGGCGCAGCCGCTTTATTATCGGGCCTTCTACGCAATATTGGCTAAAGAGGGAGAGTAATATTATGGCTGCCAGCAGGATCGATAGCGCAGCGGCTGCGGGCAATTGGGCCAGATGGAAGTATATCAATAGTTTGATAAGGGGGTAATGAAATATATACATCTGATATGATATATTATGACTTTGGTCGGGCTTACGCTCTGTCTTACCTATCAGCGCCACTCCGAGTACCGCACCGCTAAGCGCGACCGGAGTGAGTATATACAGCCCGTAAGGTATAGCAAACGAACTGAATATCAATATAAACGAAAGTATAATATATACCGCCAGATGCTTGGTAAACTTTTCTTGATTGAAGTATATCAGCAATCCCGCATAATAGTATGAGGCCTGGCCGAATATCTGTCTTGACAATATCTCATAAAAGGCTCTGCCGGTCATATCATACATCCAAAGGAAGAGGATTCTGTACAGTACCGACAGCACTATGATCGATATAATTAACTTATTACGGTTGATATTCCACTTTTTTACCACCCAAAACAGTATCGGAACTGTCAGATACAGACACCAGTCTACCTTCATAGTCCACAATGCGGCGTTTACCGCCGGGGTAAGGAAGTCAGCGCCTTCAAATACCCCCGGAAGTGAGGGCTGCAGCCAGTTTTGAAACGTCAGATTGGCTGCGAGATATTTCCAGAAAACAGGAGAAGTGAAATACTCCTGCAGAGGGAGCGTACTTACCGCCGAGAGGCCTATCGCGCTCAACAGGATGATAAAAATATATGCCGGCAAGATGCGCACCGCCCTGTTGCGGTAAAAAGTTTTCAGATTGCCGGCTTTGCAAAATGAGGGGTATACCAGAAAACCGCTCAACGCAAAAAATCCCCCCACCCGATAGTAGGCCGGGTAAATGGGAACAAGATGCTGAGTGGCCTCGTTAAAATGCGCAATGACAACTCCTAATGCCAGTACGTACCTTACAAGTCCCATATAGGGGTAATATACCTTTTTTCCGGACGCCATTCTGATTAAATTCTGTCTTGTGCAAAGTTAAGCATTTTAAACCTTATCGCCAAAACATACCGCCACACCGACCTTGACACACTTATCACCTCAGAATCTTCCTTACCTTACCACTTATTACATATCGGCATTATACTGCTCATTACATATCTCATTACCTATATTAATATCAGCATTATACCTCTCACAAGTAGGTACTTCGTTACAATATTTCACTCTGGCGAGCGTTAATTCTTTAGACTCAGTATGCTTTTAGCGGGTCTTTATCAATTTAACATCTGATTTATATCTTGTTTTTGAAACATAAGTATATGATGCGCAGCATTTTACTTTCTACCTCATTATTTTTCTCAACCATATTGGCGTATGCTACCGTATCCGGCACATGGATTAATCATTCGGCTATCGACATCGACTCACAGATTTCCCGCTCTACCGCTGTCCACGGCACTTACAATTACATCACAAAGATGTATGAATCTGATGATTATATCTATGTACTCGCCCATGGCAAGGGGTATAACTCCCAGATTGCCGGCATGACTTCCATTACTCTGCTCCCTTCGTATGTAGATAAGAGAACTTCTAATTTTGAATCTCTCTCAAATAAGTATAACCTGTCGGGAACTAAAGTTATAGATATGGCTTTCTCTCCGGTATCTAATACTCTTGCACTACTTTATGAGAATAAAATGGTGGATTTTATCAATGAGTCTACCGGTGAAGTTATCTCCGCTACCGGACCTTCCTCTTATATTGCTCCGGGTGGTGCGCAGTATGGCCGAATCCAGTTTGACCGTGAGGGTAAGGTGCTGACCGTGGCTTCTAACTTCGGCTTCATGGCGCTCTCTGCCGAGTCGGGTGAGATTCTGACCCTCTGCAAACTTGATGAGGAGGTTAAAATGGTTGTAAAGATGGGCGATAAGTATCTTGGCTATAAATCCTCCGGATTCTTTAAAACCCCGACAGATCTCACCGTCACTTCCTCTAAGTGCACCCCTGTCTCCATTACCGGATTTACAGGTACGGTTGATGGCTTGGAACCTATGGGTGACTCTTCCTTTATCCTTATCGGCACCCCTACCAATTATACATCTGTCACTGCTTACGGAGTGACCTTGCCCGAGGATGCGAATAGTGCCACTGCATATAAACTGATCTCCGAGACTTTCAATATCTCTCTGATGTCTCTCTCCAATTCCCTGTACTCTCTTCACCCTCTTGAGGGAATCTTCTGGCCTACCCGAAACGGCATGGGTATTTCGGGAGCCACTAACTTTATCGAAATTTCATACCGCGACTCCGAACCGGTATTTAACGCTAACGCCGACGCAACAGCCTTTGCCAAAACCAATATCGTCTCTAAGAAGAAGGATACATCAGATCCTAAAGCAGGGGATTTCGGCAAGGAGTGCTACCAGAGAGCGACCTCTCTTGACTTCAATAATTTCTGGATTTTAAGGCCACGCCACGGCCTTATCAAGCGTACTGCGGTATCGGGTACAAACGGGGCTGTAAGTTGGGAAGATGCTTCGGAGGTTATCGAACCCAATATGTCGGCTGCCCTCAATGCCTATCATCTCACCTGGCATCCGGACTTCGGTGTATTGGCCCGCATACCGGGTGCCCGCTACAATGACGCCGAGTTCCCATCAGTCAAATACCTTTCAGATGGATTATGCTCGTTTAAAAATGGTAAATGGACACGCCTCTCTATCTTTCATACCGATTTTAATATCGCGGGTAACCTCCCCCTGATATGGTCTCCTCGAGGCATCGCTTACGATCCTCTCGAACCCCAATATATCTATGAGGTATCTCCTCAGCACGGCATTCATAAGATGGATATGACCGATCCGTCGTATCACCTTCTGTTGTCGTCTGACGGTGATTCAAATAAGGCCAATCCGGCCTTCGTATGCATCACTCCCTCGATGTTGTATCCCAAAGCCGGATTCTCTATCCCCACTTTTGATGCCAACGGCACTATGTGGACAAACCTGTATACTCGTGAGGCCGTGCGCGGTGATGAGTATCATCCTACCGAGTTGTGGTATTGGACTGCTGAAGATCGTATGGCTGTCAAAACCCCTGAGGATTACGCAGCCCACCCGATGAAGCAGATTAAGTTTGACGCTGTGGAGTCGCTCTTCAGAGGCGAGAACATACCTCTTACCCTTAACGGTTGCGAAAATTACATTCTCCACCTCCCCTATTTTTATAATGACACTTATATGTATGATCATCGCGGCACACTTGATGATCAGTCTGACGACCGTATATGCCTCTTTGATAAGGTGATTTATGAGAATGGTGATGCATTCCCCTCCATTTATGTAGGCCGCACCGCTGTGCAGGATCCTTATGACGGCAAGGTACTTATGGCCACCGGGCGCGGATATGTGGTCTTTGACCCTCATCAGGCCTTTGAGGCTCACCAGGTTATGGAGTGGTTGCAACCCGAAGAGTCCGACGACCCCTCATATTCTCCTCACCCGATAGGTATCAATAACTCGTGGGGTATCACAATCGATAATTTAGGACGTAAATGGATATCGACCATCGGTGAGGGACTCTACTGCATTTCGGCTGATCGCACCCGTGTACTCGCTCAATTTACCGAGAAAAATTCACCCCTCTCCGATGATGTATATGGTGTGGTTTACAACCCCGAACGCAACTCTATAATGGTAGGCACAGACCACGGTATCATGGAGTTTATACCATCCGGTTCCGACCTTGAGAGTCTCAGTCCATCCGCTCCCGCACCCTCTGTTATCCCTCGCTCGCTACATCCGGATTATCAGGGTCATATATTGTTTTCGGGCCTTAAAGATGGCAAGTACAATATTATCTCGGCCGGCGGTGAAGTTATCGACACAATAGAGGCTATATCAGGCAGAGCGGACTGGCATCCGGCGTCCCTGCGTCAATCTTTACCCTCAGGCACCTACAGCCTCGAAGGCATCGATAATACCGAAATCATCATCCTATAAAATCACTAATCACTAACACTTAAGTGTTAGTGATTAGTGATTAAGTATTAGTGATTAAGTGTTAGTGATTAAGTATTAGTGATTAAGTATTAGTGATTAAGTATTAGTGATTAAGTATTAGTGATTAAGTATTAGGGGTTAATCACTAATAACTAATACTTAACACCTTAGAAAAAACCGCGTGATTTAAATCACGCGGTTTTTATGTTATTTAGCCGGTTCCAACTGTGGTAGCGGCCCCTTGGCACCGACAAGATTACGCAATATCGGTGCGCGTCGCACCAGATTGCTGAGGCCTATGCAGAGTATCACTATCGCAGTTGCAAACATCATGCTCAGACCCAACTCTACCAGAAAGGGGTTGCCTCGGTTGATATAAGGGTATATCCAATAGAGTTGCGGTATCATGAAGTAATGGAAATAGTATATATCCAATGTGCGCGTACCTACCTTACGCCAGTATCTCACGAATCGCCCGTTGCCATTAAAATATTCCCGATTATAATAGAATATATTCAGCACCAGAAGCGCTCCCCCATATTTGGCCAGGAAGTCGTAGGCGTTACGTCCTATCCACTCAGGTATCGTCACCCCTTTGCCGGCCGTAATGATAAGATGCAGGGCTGTACCTCCTATCAGGCATACCAAGGATAGGGAGAATACGTAGGGATTCATCACTATCTTCATAAACTTATCCTCATACTTTCTCGCCAACAATCCTAAAGCAAAAAACTGGGTGTATATGAATGTTTTCTTGCTCATAGCCCAACTGCACCAGTATACATCGTTCAGAGCCGGTATAAACTGCATCGCTATATTGGCAGATACCGTAAGTATGAAGAAGGGGATGATAAGGGATTTACGACAGAGACGCGAAATACCGACAAGTATCAGATAGTAACAATACATCTGGAAGAGCGCCGGTGTAAACCAGTATCGGCCATAGTCGCCACATTCGAGCCATGACAACGCCTTATCTGAATGGAAGTGGAGATAATAGGCCGTATAGAATATCGAAGCGCCCAATATCATTGCCACGAAGCGCACACGGGTGGATCTGAGTACCCGCTGCCAATCCCACGATATTTCCGGACGATACAAAAAGAAGCCGCTCACTATAAAGAAGAGGGGTAATGTAAAGGCTCCTCTGAGTGTAGCCACCAGCGAGGTATCGGCTCTGACTCCTAAAGTTGAGGTAAGCACATGCACCACTACCACCGAAAACATGGTAAACCCTCGCAGGGCATCTATCCAATTTAACCGCTCTTTCATAAGTAAGTAATGAAAATTAAACGATATTATAAAAATAAGTAATATTACTTACTTATCAACCGGGGATTTGCGACAATAATTCCTGCAGAGGTTCCATAAAGAATGGGCGGTCTCTGAGGTGTGGATGAGGGAGTGTGAGTTGCTCTGTCTGCATCTCGACCCCTTCGATTGTCATTATATCGATATCGAGAAATCTGTCGGCATAACTCCCGTCGGGATTACGATGTGTATCCGAGATATTTCCTGAGGGTTTGGCGCCGGTAACTTTTGCCGTATGCTCTGCTGCGAGCCTGTCGCCTAATTCCCGCTCTATCTTCTGCAGCGCATGGAGTATCTCTACCGGGTCCTCCTCACTGCGGAATACCATCGCTATATTCAGAAATTTATTAGGGGAATCAAATCCCCACGCATCACTCTCTACCGCATGAGAGAGTTCAAAAGTGCCGAAGCGGCGACCGATTTCCGCTACAGCCTTTGAAAGGTTGCGTCGTCGGTCGCCGCGATTCGTACCTATGTTTACAAACACTAATGCCATGTTAGTGATTTTTATTTTAAAGTGAAGTCTTATTAGAAGTCTTATTAAGAAGTCTTATTAATTATGCGGACCTCGGCATGAGATCCGCATAAAATTATTTTTCGGGATAAATCACAGTATCCGATTAGAGAGTTTTCTTAACTTCTACCTCTTCAAAGGCCTCGATGATATCACCTTCGCGTATATCATTATAGCCCTGCACGCTGAGACCGCAGTCGTAGCCGCTCACCACCTCTTTGACATCATCTTTGAAGCGCTTGAGCGATCCGAGTTCGCCGGTATAAATTACGATACCGTCGCGTATCACGCGCACTTTGCTCTGACGCTTGATCTTACCGTCACGCACGATTGCACCGGCGATCGTACCGACTTTGGAGATATGATAGGTCTGAAGCACCTCGACATTACCGGTGATCTCTTCCTTGATTTCGGGCGAGAGAAGACCTTCCATAGCATCCTTAACCTCTTCGATTGCCTTATAGATGACCGAGTAGAGTCGGATTTCCACACCTTCCTTCTCAGCCTCTCTGCGGGCAGCCGCCGAGGGACGCACCTGGAAGCCGATAATGATAGCATCAGAAGCCGCAGCCAGTGTGACATCGCTCTCTGATATGGCTCCTACGCCCTTATGCAGTACATTGACCTGAATTTCGGGGGTAGAGAGTTTGATGAGTGAGTCACTGAGCGCCTCGATAGAACCGTCCACGTCACCTTTAACCACGAGATTGAGTTCATGGAAGTCGTTGAGCGCACGGCGGCGACCGAGTTCTTCAAGACCGGGACGCTTCTTGGTGCGCAGGCTGAGTTCGCGCTGTAACTGCTCGCGCTTGGCAGCGATTTCGCGGGCTTCCTGCTCTGTTTCGAGTACATTAAAGGTATCGCCTGCCTGCGGAGCGCCGTTCAGACCCAGAATCAACACAGGTACAGCCGGTCCGGCCTCCTTGATGCGCTGGTTACGCTCGTTAAACATTGCTTTTACCTTACCGTAATGGGTACCTGCAAGCACTACGTCACCTACCTTGAGAGTACCGTTCTGCACGAGTACGGTAGCCACATAACCTCTACCCTTGTCGAGCGAGGATTCGATTACCGAACCCACTGCAAGGCGATTGGGGTTAGCCTTAAGATCGAGCATTTCGGCTTCGAGGAGTACCTTTTCCATAAGTTCGTCAACACCGATACCCTTCTTGGCCGATATATCCTGACTCTGATATTTACCACCCCATTCTTCTACAAGGTAGTTCATATTGGCGAGTTCCTGCTTGATATTGTCGGGATTAGCCGCCGGTTTATCTATCTTATTGATAGCAAATACCATCGGCACTCCGGCAGCGGATGCGTGATTGATTGCCTCGATAGTCTGGGGCATCACATTGTCGTCGGCTGCCACGATGATGATTGCAAGGTCGGTAACCTTGGCACCACGCGCACGCATGGCGGTAAATGCTTCGTGACCCGGGGTATCAAGGAATGTTATATGGCGACCATCGGCCAGTTTTACATTATACGCACCGATATGCTGGGTGATGCCACCTGCCTCACCGGCGATTACGTTGGCGTTACGGATAAAGTCAAGGAGCGAAGTCTTACCGTGGTCTACGTGACCCATAACAGTTACGATAGGCGGACGAGCCACGAGATCTTCCTCTTTATCTTCCTCGGTAGCGATTGCCTCACTTACTTCGGCCGATACATACTCGGTAGTGAAACCGAATTCCTCAGCCACGATATTAATAGTCTCCGCATCGAGACGCTGGTTGATGCTGACCATCACACCGAGATTCATACATGTGGCGATAATGCTGTTGACAGGAATCTCCATGAGGTTGGCGAGGTCATTGGCAGTTACAAACTCCGTAATCTTAATGATACGGCTTTCTGCCTTTTCGCGCTCGGCATTGGCGAGTTCGCGGTTGTGAGCCTCCTCACGTTTCTCCTTACGCCATTTTACGCTCTTCTTGGTCTGCTTGTTGGTAAGACGTGCCAGAGTCTCTTTTACCTGCTTCTGCACATCTTCCGTACGCACTTCCTGGCGCTGGGCATTATCGCGACGGTCTTTACCGCGCTTATTTTTACCTTGACCGCCTTGCTGATTGCCCGGCTGGTTGCCACGGCCACCTTGCTGGCCACCCGGCTGGTTGCCACCCTGACCTTTCGGACGGCGTTCATTACCGGGAATCTGACGGGCTGCCTTCTCGACATCGACTTTCTCCTTGCCGATGCGGGCGCGCTTCTTGCGGTCACCGGTAGCGGCACCTGCCGCACCGTTTTGCTGGCGCGACTTGTCGATACGTTCGCGGCGACGCTCCTCTTTAGATTTCTTTTTAGGGCGCGTGTTCTGATTAAGAGCGCTGAGATCTATCTTACCCACCACTCTGAGTTGGGGAGCCTCGGGCACACTACCCTCCGCACGGAAGGGTTGAGAGGGAGCCGGAGATTCTGCAGTCTCTTCACTCTTGGCGGACTGAGCCGACTTGGCTTCGGCCGCTGCCGCCGCGTTTTTCTTAGCCTCTTCCGATTTTGCCTTTGCCTCGGCTGCGGCTTTCTCTTCTGCGGCCTTACGTGCTTCGGCCTCAGCCTTTGCTTTAGCCTCGGCCTGTTTGCGGGCAGCCTCCTCTTTGGCTCTTAATTCGGCGGCCAGACGCGCACGCGCTTCAGCCTCGGCTTTAGCCTTTGCTTCTGCTTCCGCCTTTGCTTTCGCCTCCGCCTCGGCCTTGGCTTTAGCCTTTGCCTCAGCCGCTGCAGCCTCTTCGGCCTTATCGGCCTTGGCAGCGGCTCTTTTCCCCTCGCGCTGCTGATCGATGGTAGCCTTGAGACTTCCATACTTGCCAAACTCCTTTTTAAGCAGTTCTACGGCAGGCTCATCGATACGGGCATTGAGATTATCTTCTACCTCAATACCATTCTTGCGCAGAAATTCTACAGCCGATGACACGGCTACATTCAATTCTTTTGCTAATTTGCTTATCTTTTGTCGCATATATTCGATTTAAGTTCCCGTCATCCCCTTTCCCGTTCCCCTTATTTTTTACTCACTCTTCATCCCCTGATTTTCAAGGTTAATCGTCAAATTCAGCCTTAAGCACATTCATCACATGCTCTAAGGTGTCATCTTCGAGGTCAGCCTGCTCAAGGAGTTTCGGATCTGCGTTGATTACCGCTTTTGCAGTGCCGAGACCGAGATCTTTGAGGGCTTCGATTACCCATCCGTCTATCTCATCGCGGAATTCGTCAAGATAGATATCCTCTTCGCCCTCTTCAAGGTCGCGGTATACATCGATCGAGTATCCGGTGAGTTGTGTAGCGAGGCGGATGTTAAGACCACCTTTACCGATAGCGAGACTCACCTCTTCGGGGTGCAGGAATACTTCGGCTTTTTTCTCCTCTTCGTTGATACGGATGCTGCTCACCTTTGCCGGACTGAGCGAACGCTGTATGAAGAGTGAGGGATTGGCAGTGTAGGGTATTACGTCGATATTCTCATTACGCAGTTCGCGCACGATACCGTGTATACGTGAACCCTTGATACCTACGCAGGTACCTACGGGGTCGATACGATCATCGTAACTCTCCACTGCTACTTTGGCGCGCTCACCCGGTTTGCGTGCCACAGCCTTGATGGTTACCAGACCGTCGTTGATTTCAGGCACTTCCTGCTCGAAGAGGCGGCGCATGAATCGCTCATCGGTACGGCTTACGATTACCTTGGGATTGTTATTGGTATTGTCTACACGCTTCACAATAGCGCGTACCATATCACCTTTGTGGAAGAAGTCGCCCGGTATCTGCTCCTCTTTAGGCATGAGGAGTTCGTTTTGCTCCTCATCGAGCAGAAGCATCTCGCGCTTCCAGATCTGATGCACCTCACCTACGATGATCTCACCCTCTTTCTCTTTAAATTTATTGTAAATGGCATCTTTCTGGAGATCAAGAATCTTGCTCTGAAGAGTCTGACGCAGATTGAGGATGGCACGACGTCCGAATTTCTCGAAATAGATACGCTTTGTAACATCTTCACCTACCTCACACTCCGGGTCGATCTCTTTAGCATCCGACAATGCAATCTCACGATCAGGATTCTCTACTTCTCCATCTTCCACCACCTCAAGGTTCTGATAGATCTCGCAGTCTCCGCGATCGGGATTCATGATTACATCGAAGTTTTCGTCAGAGCCAAACATCTTGGCCAGTACATTGCGGAATGATTCCTCCAATACGGAAATCATGGTAGCCTTGTCGATATTCTTGTATTCCTTGAATTCGGCAAAACGGTCGACCATATTCACGCTTTCTGCTTTCTTTGCCATATATATTTTATTATCTGTTTTCTATTTTACTTAAAATTTCAAGTCGTATGATGCCCGCTTTACATCTGCAAAGGGTATCTCCATATCCAGACGCTCAAGCACCGGACGCTTCATACCTTCTTTCTTTACCTTCTCTTCGGTCTGCAATACAAAGGCATCTTCGGTGAGCGATACCAGTCTACCCAGAAGTTTTTTACCCCCTTTCAGCACCACTTCGATATCGTTGCCGATATTCTTTTCCCATTGCCGGCGCACCTTGAACGGTGAGGTGAGTCCGGCACTCCCTACCTCTAATGTATAGTCTTCCTCATCGCGCGAAAACTCTTCCTCTATACGACGGCTGAGCGCACTGCAGAAATCTATATCTATCATGCCGGTAGAGTCTATCTCTACTACTATGTCGTTGTCTGAAGATACTGTCAGGTCGGTAAGATAACAGTCTGTATCAGCAAGGGCACCTTCTACAAATGCCTGTATTTTTTCTTTATCTATCATCAGGTATAACTAAAAAATGCGGAGGAGACTTGCGCCCCCTCCGGATTACTTTTGCAAATTTACCTATTTTTCGGCACTTTAACCAATACTGAAGATTAGTTAAGAGTTAATTAATGTTAAATCTTGTTAATCTCGCCCTATTATCTCGGCTATCCGCTTGGAGAGCGCCCCTATTATAGCCGGATCCACGTTGCGGAGTGTGCCCGACGTGGCATCGTAGGCTGGGAGCGGTATATATGTCGCCGTCTCCGGCCAACCTTTCTTATATTCCGAGCATACGAGCGATACACCTTTATCTCCTGCATTGTCGAGCCGGATCCAGGGTCGGCGTTTGCGCCGCGCAAGCCATTCGGGTGCGGCATCTCCCAGGGCGAGCCGTTGGGAATCACCGCGATTCTCTTCGCTGAGTGCCTGCGGCCAACCGCTGAACTTAAGTGAATGGAGCCTGCAGAAGTCGGCGGGGAGTTCGCAGGTAAGATTTTCACCCTCTTCAGTCACTTCCCCTTTGGTATAGATCAGAGTCCTGATATCGACGGGTGATTGAAATTGGTCTATAGGGAGAGTCCGCGTCAGACTTCGGGCTTCATCCTCCACCACCACTTCGCACATCTCCTTGATACTGCAGTGTTCACCTCCGTCGATGCGCTGCTGCATGATTCTCCAGTCGGGAAATTCCTTGAGATAGAGACTCACTATATCTGCAATTCTTTCTATCTCAATATTCATAATACGGTTATTTTTCCGGTTTTAAATTCGGGCGTGGCTTCTATCATCCTGATAAGAATCGGATCGGAGGTCTCATATTGCGAGGGTATCACCCCATAACCTGACATCTGTCCTCCGGTGAAATGAATATCCACACCTCCCGTGGGTGTAGGTAGACGGAGCATAAACTCCATCAACCCGTACACGGCATATCTCTTCTTTTTCAAATTTTTACTGTTCATATTTTATCCAATTTCCTGAGTCATCACATTGCCAGATCTGTCCGGCTTTAGCATTCTCATTCATTCCGGGGCAGTCGGCCAGAAGATAGTATCTCGATTCCGGATCGGTCGGCGCCTCGGCATCTTCCCACATACGGAGGGTATCGCCACCACCGGGTTCTCCCTCTCCGTCGATCCAGATATGACAACTCCCCTTGAGTGCCAAGGCATCCCAGATCAGGATACCGTTGCGGGTAGCCTCCTCACCATCGACACGGTCGGAAAATGAATGTTCGGCCGAGTACACGTAATGAATTAGGCGGTCTTCACCTATCAGCGCACCGGAGTTGCTCCATCCGAGTCGGTCGAGTGTCGGTTCGCGTTTTATCTCGATATCTCCGAATACCGTGTGGAAGTTTGTCACCGTCCACCCCATCGAGTTCTGCTTGGTGGTAATCTGGATTTCGGGATGCTTGGAGTAGTCTATACATTGTATCTGTTCGAGCAGATTCTTGCCGGCGAGAAGCAGAGCGGTTTTGGGCACATCTTCTCCGGTAAAGAACATTTTAGCCAGTGCGATAATACGCTCTACAGTCCACTTGCCGGAGTGCTGAAGTTCTCTCTTGAATTGCCAACGCAACCCTTCGGTGCAGTATATGTATTGCATCCCCATTTTAGGTACATTGACCTTCATTTTTCCGGGACGTCCGGCCCAGAGAGTGCGGTTACCGCGCACCTTGAAGTTGGCTATCGCCTGCTCTGCTATCACGGCCTTGGAAAATGGTATTCGCTTGCGCTGTGACTCGAAGTAATCGCTCACCACCTGATTCATCCCTCTCTTCTGGAGATATACACGCGAGGGCTGCGGCACGATAATATCGGGGTCTACCTCTTTCTGCGTCTCGTAGAGGGAGTTGGCAAGTATCGTGATTTTAGTACCCTGACGTATGGCGGGTATGATGGGATACTCATCGGTGGGATTGAGTTTCCGGCCGTTGATCGCCCTCACCACCGGGTCTCCTGTGGTTGGATCATGAGCCACGACAAAGAGCATCAGCCATTTGCCGGGTGTTCTGTTAACCCCGTCGATAGTATATCCGTCTACTCCATGCACCAGCAGAGTACTGTACGGACGGGTAAGATTCTGATATGCCGCACCGAGGGGCAAAATTGCCTGCGCTCCGGTAGATTGCGACATCTCTACAGAGGTCACCATGGTTGAGGCGGGTTCGTCGATCATATAGTGATCTACCTCCGGAGAATTGACTTTCACCCTCTTGGCCTTGAGCATCAGATTCATCAGAGGCGTGTCGTCGGAGTTGAAACTAAACAGTTGTTCGTCGATATCGGTTTCGATAAAGTTGCCGGGATTGATACCTCCGGTTACTTCCGCTACATTACTCACTGTGGCCGCCTGGCCGGGGATAATTGAATTGTTTGCCATAATTGATATGTTTTAGATATTAACCTGATTAATCTTGATTTAACCTGTTTTGATATTTATTTAAATCGGTTTATAATATTGATATTTCAGTTTTATTTCGCTTCACGTGCGAGATCGAATATAGAGTTGCCGCTTCTTGCTCTTACGGGTGGAGCACCGCACAGATCGGGAGCACCTACCGCCGGCATTACCAATTGCTCCTCAATCTGAATATTTTTCCCTTCGATAAGTCCGCGTTGGTATGCGGCCTCTATCTCTTCGCGGGCTGTCGCGGCATCGAGCAGTCTCTCCAACTCCTCTTCGCTACAGTCACCGGCAAGAATATCCGCGGCGAGTCTGACTAATTTCAGAGCAGAGGGATAGCGGTCTGCCTGATCTGACTCTTCTGACTCATCTGACTCATCTGACAGATCTGTCCGGTCTGATAGTTCCTGCTCATCCTGCTCGGTTTCTGTTTGGTCCTGCTCGGTTTCTGATTGCAGGGACTCTTCACTATTCTGCATCGGCTCTTCGATCATCTGATCGAGCGCACCGCCGTCACCTATAGCGGTAAGATCATATTCGCGGTCTTCTTCTTTTTTTGCGTTGTCGGTTTTCATAATTAAATTTTAGCGTTGTTTAATTTTTAATACTTTTTTTGACTCCCATTGAAGTCCCTTAATTTTCGGTATTGCAAAATTATAATGCATTTATTCAATGTTTATGATAAATTTTGACAAAGTTTTATTATCTTTGCAATGTTAAATTTATATTCAACGCTATTAAATATTTTAATCTGCTTATTTTATTAATGTTATGAAGAAGAAGGGTAATATCTGTGATTGTACACATCAACGCGATCTCGAATTATGTGCTACCTATCGTAAGGTGATCAGTGAGGCTACTTATATATACCTGCCTGACATATTGCGTAAGGTTGCCGAGTCTCCGGCGAGCCGGTTTTTCGTTTCCGAACAGAGAGCGTATCTTGTAATTTCTCAATGGCGCAAATCGGGGGTTCTATCTGTGACCACTCCGTTAAGGAGGAGGATGTTTGAGGATATTTGGAAGATTGCCTCTGACCTGATGACTCAGAATCAGGAGTTGTCGCTTTATGATGCCGTGTTTGAGGCAGTAAACTCGCCGGCTCCATCTTTTTATCTCACTCCGGGTTCTACCCGTACTCTTATTTACCGTGCGCTTAATCTTATATAATCACACACATCCTTAATAACTAAAACCTAAAACTTAATAACTAAAAACTTAATCACTAACACTTAATACTTAATAATCGTGGACTTTAATTCACCTGAAGATATTATTGCGGAGAATGCTCTGCGCCGCGAACGTCTCAACATGGAGTTTAACCCTGTCACCGGTTTTAATTCTATAGGGAGAAGGGTACCGCTTTCTTTACCTGATTTTATCCTCCCCACTCAGTATATACCTAATGATATGGCCGCCGAACCTCTCGTGGAGGATCTTCGCGAGGCGGGTAGTATCGCGGCTTATTGCTCTGCTTCAGGGGCTACCGCGGAGGAGGTTGCCGACAGATTACTGCGACTAAGATTACTGCATGATTTTCCGTTCTGGGCGGCAACGGTGGTTTTTATCAAATGTAAGGGTGGCGGTGAGGATGTAAGATTTATCCTTAATCGCCCTCAGCGCCGGCTGGTGGCCATGTTTGAGGAGGCTCGCAGAGCGCATCGTCCCGTCCGCCTTATTCTGCTTAAGGCCAGACAGTGGGGCGGCAGCACCTGCGCTCAATTATATATGTCTTGGTTGCAACTGCAGCATTCGGTAGGTTTAAACTCACTGATAATCGCTCATCAGGGCGCAGGCTCTGACGAAATCAAGGATATGTTTGACCGGATGATCAGTTCTTACCCTCCTGAATTACTGTATTCACCTGAAGACCCTGCTTTGACTTCGGGTAAAGCATTAAAGGAGAAGAAGATTATGAATGTCGGTAAGAGCGGAGCGATCTTCCGGGTACCGCAACGTAATTGCAAAATCAAGATCGGCTCGGCCGAACGCCCTAATTCTTGCCGTGGGGGTGACTATAATCTGGTACACCTTTCGGAGGTTGGTATCTGGACCGCTACCGATGGCAAATCTCCCGAAGATATAGTGCGCTCCGCCTGCGGTGGTGTGCTCCTTGCCCCGATGACTATGATTGTGTATGAGTCTACGGCCAACGGTACAGGTAATTTTTTCCATCGTGAGTATCTGGCCGCCTCCCGCGGTGAGTCGCAGTTTAAATCTATGTTTGTAAGTTGGTATGAGATTGAGCGGTATACGCTCCCTTTAACGGAGGAGCGTATGATTGAGTTGGCTAATACCCTTTTTATTAATCGGGAGTCGGAGGTTTCTACTTCCCGCACTGAGTCGGGTAAGTATCTATGGAATCTTTTCCTTGCAGGTGCTACCCTCGAAGCGATTGAGTGGTATATCGCCGAACGGGCCAAATACAACGATCATGCCGATATGGCGGCTGAGTACCCTTCTGACGATGTGGAGGCGTTTGCTCATTCGGGTGCGAGGGTGTTTGATCGTTATCGCGTGGAGAGGCTTCGCGATAAATGCTGTCCCCCTCTGGCTCTCGGTGAGGTCGTGGCTCCTCTCCCCGACGGGGCTTCGAGCATCTCTTCGCGTCTTTCCTTAAGATTTGAACATCTCACCTCGGGTGGTCTGAAGATATGGCATTTCCCTGCCGAGACACCTGCCTGCACCTCGCAATATCTGGTTGTGGTCGATGTAGGCGGCCGGTCGGTCAAGGCTGATTGGAGTGTTATAGCCGTTTTCGACCGTTCTCCGATGCAGTCGGGTGCGGGTCCGGAGGTGGTAGCACAATGGCGTGGTCATTGCGATCCGGACATTCTGGCTTGGAATGCGGCCCGCATAGCGCGCTTTTATCATGACGCTCTTCTGGTTATCGAGTCTAATACTCTCGAAACCCGCGAGGCGGATCGTAATCTCGATGGTGATCAGGCCGGATTTATCCTCACGCAGATTCGAGATGCTTACCCTAATCTTTATGTCAGGGCGGGGAGCGCGGAGTCGTTGCGTGAGTATCCTGGTGGCAAACTCGGATTTCATACCAACACGGCTACCAAGCCGATGGTCATTTCCACACTTGTACGAGCCGTCAGAGATGAGTTGTACACCGAGCGATGCAATGAGGCGCTCGATGAATTGCTGACCTACGAGCGACGACCCAACGGGAGTTACGGGGCACTGGCCGGCAGTCATGATGATATACTGATGACACGCGCCATAGGCCTGCATATAGCGCTCCACGAGATGGATCATCCCCGTCCACTCCCGATACGCATGCGTGAAGAGAATCGGTATCGCTCATCACGCCACACCTCACCCCTGACCGAGTGCGCCTTCTAATCACTAATAACTAATACTTAATCACTAATACTTAATCACTAATACTTAATCACTAATCACTAATACTTACCACCTATTTTGATTATGAAAAATATTTCTTTGCTAAATTCCGCGGCGGCACATTG
The DNA here is from genome assembly GCA_947175665.1 of uncultured Porphyromonadaceae bacterium. Taxonomy (GTDB): domain Bacteria; phylum Bacteroidota; class Bacteroidia; order Bacteroidales; family Muribaculaceae; genus Lepagella. The sequence continues at coordinate 2,118 of CAMWNR010000024.1, read as the reverse complement.
GGCTGCTATGGAGCAGTTCCGTTCGCGCCGCGAACGGGCGAAACGTTATTGTTATGGCCGGCAATGGGATGATATTGTCGAGGTTGACGGCCGCAAAATGTCGGAAGAGGAGTATATCCGTTCTCAAGGGAATATACCACTTAAGAATAATCTTATAAGGCGACTTGTGAGGAGCGTACTCGGTGTCTTTCGCAATCAGTATACTTACCCTTCGGCCGGGGATCTTCATCTCGATCCGGAGGCTGCGGAAGATGCGGCTCTTTATAACCGCATGGTACTTAATGCTGATTTTAACCGCTCGGCCGAACTCCATGCGCGCACTATGGAGGAGTTTCTTATTTCGGGTCTGGCGGTGCATCGCAAGTCGACCTCTCCGCTGACTCTGTTGCAGATTCCGGATAGGGCCGCAGGGTCGCTGCGCAGTGATTATGTATCTCCGGAGTCGTTTTTTGTTGACTCGGCTGCCCGGGATTTTCGCGGGTGGGATATACGTATCATAGGCCAGATACACGAACTTGACTTTGCTTCGGTTTGCGCGGCTTTTGTTCGCAACGAAGAGGATCTGCAACGTCTGCGCGAGATTTATCTTATCTCCTCAGATTATTCTCCGGCCGAGATACACCCTTCTGCGGGAGGGTTCGGCGATTTCAATTCTACCTCGTTGCGCAATTTTCTCTCCCCTTCCACTCCCGGTATGCTGCGAGTAATAGAGGTCTGGACGCGCACTTCTTTGCCGCGTTATCGCGTGCATAATCGGTTGACCGGTGAGATTTTTAAGATTGAGGCAGCCGATAAATCTTTTTATGAGTCTCGAGCGGGTTTGTCGTTCTCTATGATTATGGATGATGTGTGGCATTATCATTACCTGTCACCGGGAGGTGATATACTTGCTACGGGGTTATCTCCGATACCTGGGGGCGGTCACCCATACGTCTGGAAGGGTTATCCTTTTATCGACGGGGAGATCCACAGTTTTGTAAGTGACGTTATCGATCAGCAGCGCCACACCAACCGTCTGATTACTCTTTACGATTGGGTATTGCGTTCTACTGCAAAGGGTGTGCTCCTCTTTCCCGAGTCTGCACTACCCGAAGGGGTGGAGATAGATGATATTTCCGACCAATGGAGCCGCTTTAACGGGGTAATTCTGTTCCGGCCAAAAGCCGGGGTGGCTCTCCCGCAGCAAATCACCGGCAATGCCTCAAATGTTGGTATCACAGACTTGCTCAACATTCAATTACGGATGTTTGAAGATGTCAGCGGTGTCTCATCGGCCTTAGAGGGTAAATTGTCAAGCGGTTCGGTAAGCGGCACCCTATACGACCGCCAAACGCGCCAAGCCATGATTGCCCTCCTCGACATCCTCGAGTCATACAACTCATTCATCCGTGAATCTGCTCTGCTTGACCTCCGTCTCCTCACCACGACTAAGACCCCAACCCGCAAGAGATGTTAATACCAGGGTTGGGGTCTAAGCAAGTTTGACATCACCTTACCTACAATACTATTTTCATAACGGCATACTTTCAGGCACGGTTATTACGGCATACTCACTTCCGGTGCTAACACCATCCACGAAGTATTTATCTTCTTGATGAGGCTCCTTATTAACCCACCGGAATGTATGCCGGCATTCAATCTCATAATCTTTGTCAAGTGTCGGAATGTGAAGGGTAAGATACATAGTCACATCATGACTCGACTCAAACTCACCGAAGGAGAGATGATTCAACTCCCCTACCGGATGAGATTGTCCATCTTCCCAAACCTTACCTTGTTTAAACGTCAATCCTGTAAAATACGGTGCGAGGTAACGGGTATTCCAATCTTCAGATGTCCATTTTGTCTGGTATGTCTCATCATTATAAGTTACCGATATAGACGTTCCATACAGCGACCCTTCTACATCAGGATTAAGGATATTATGCCCCTCTGCATCCAGTACTATAATATTTATTGCCAAAGGTGAATAATCCCAGATTACATCCTCTTCATCCTTTTTACACGAGGAGAACACCCCGCACAGAATCAACCCCATTAAACAGAAAACTATTAATTTGAATTTCAAAATGATTTTTTTCATAATGTTTTAGTATTGATATATTGTTGTATTTACGC
>CAMWNR010000023.1 GCA_947175665.1 uncultured Porphyromonadaceae bacterium | reverse complement strand
AATTGAAATTTATCACTTTTTTGTCCGCAACTCGTTGTATATTAGTGAAATTAAATTTTGTGTAAAAATGTTAATAGAAGTTAATTGTAAAATCGGCGGTTAATATTTATAGCGCTACCCGGTCTAACTTTTTTTATTTTTCCTGATTTTTTGGCATAGTTTTCGCAATTTTTTCAGAAAATCTGATAAAGTTAAACCCGCACTAACATGAGCATACTCATATCAGCACGGGTTCTATGTATTACTTTAACCTAAAATCTATTTTCGGATGCGATATTTTAAAATTGGAAATAAATGAATGGAGCAACTTCGCTTGACATAAACTCAATCACTAATTGTACTACTCCCAAGAATATTCCAAGTTTAATAGGCCAAGGTGATTTTACAAACCAACTCTCGATTTTCTCTCCCCATGCGGCCGGCAAAAAGTGAAATATGATTAACAATAGCATCATTACACACCATTCCGGTCGCTGCATCGGAAACTCAATTAATTGCTGCGGGATGAAATCGACGAATATGTTTTTTATAATAAGTACACTCTGCTCGAAATCAGCCGCACGGAAAAATACCCATAGTAATGACACATATACAAATGTCACAGCCCATGATATGAATATGGTAAACCAATTATCGGGTATCTTCTTGAGTACCGGCTGACACGCTTTATGGACGGCAAGACCCACCCCATGCATTGCGCCCCAAAATATAAACTTCCATGCGGCACCATGCCACAGACCACCGATAAGCATGGTCAGAAAATTATTGACGTAAGTGCGGATCGTTCCTTTTCGGTTACCTCCCAGCGGAATATAGAGATAGTCGCGTAACCATGACGATAATGATATGTGCCAACGACGCCAGAATTCTGTAAGGTTGCGACTCTGATAGGGTGAATTAAAGTTAATACCGAGTCGGAAGCCCATAATCAATGCCAACCCTATCGCCATATCGGAATATCCCGAGAAGTCACAATATATCTGCATGGTATATCCGAGTACTCCCATCAAGGTCTGCACTCCGGTATACAATTGCGGATCATTAAATATAAGATCGTTATATTGTGAGATATAATCGGCTACTACCGCTTTTTTGATTATACCTATTATGATTAGCCAAAGACCGGTCCATATCATATCGCGTGTAGCCCGTTCATTTTTTTCCAACTGCGGCAGAAAGTAGTCAGCCCTTACTATCGGACCTGCCACAAGTGCCGGAAAGAAAGATAGAAAGAATAAATAATCCCACCATCTGCGCGTAGGGAGGATGCGACCTTTATACACATCGACCACGTATGATATAGACTGAAAGGTATAAAACGAAATACCCACCGGTAGTATAATATCAAGGGGCTGGAAGTTACCCTCTACCATCTGATTCCAATTCCACAAGAAGAAATTGGCATATTTAAAGTAGCCTAATATAGAAAGTGAAATCAATATCGATATCCACATCCATATCAATTTACCCCTTTTAGTATTGCACTTGTGGATTATATGTGATATGGTCCAGTCGATAAATGAGGTGCCTATAAGCATCAGGAAAAACAATCCTGACGATTTGTAATAGAAATATAGAGAGAAGGCCACCACGAAAAGTGACATCTTAACCTTGCTCCCCTTAAGAAGTGAGTAAACCGGTAAAAACAGTAGAAAAAGAACCCAGAAAAGCCCGCTACTGAAGAGCATGGGAGCAGAGGGATCATAGCAGAGCATATCTGCCAAATTTCTCCAGACCAGATGAAGGTTGTCGTAAAGTTCAGTAATCATTTATCAGTGGCTTTTAAGAATTTCAGATTGGGAGTACCTTTACCTATGCTATCCGAGGGGAGTTCCAACAATATCGGATGAGCCGACTTTGGCATCCATCTTGCTATACTGTCTATCCATAGTGCCGATGATTCCCGGGTAGGATGTATACCATCTTTTTTACGGGCAAACTCCATACCGGCTGATCTGAAGAAACTACCGGGTTTACATGCCTCTTCGAGCATATCATTAACACCGAAATCTTCTTTCCAGTTGGGAGGACCGATCCAGACGTAGGGCAGATCACCTACCTGCTCAAGTATCATCTCGACATATTTAAGATGAGATTTAGGTTCTTTGAGATATAATTCATTGGCACCAAGGGATATAAATACATAAGTCGCGCCGTATTCCTCGATATATTCCTTAAGATGATCACTTTTGCCCCATTTTATAGTATTGCTCGAATCCCAGTTTACGGCATGCATGGTATGACCGTTTTGCTTGGCGTACTGTGCAAGTCTGAGTGCCAGGTTCATTGTCATCGAGTCACCGATAAGAAGAATTGATTGCGGTGTAGAGTCGGTAACAACTGTTGCCACTCTTTGCTCTTCCAATTCCTGACGCACCTTTAATACAGAATCAGCATAAGCCTCTTCGCGCTGTTCTTGCTCCTTATCTCTGAGGAGAGCCTCGCGATAGGGTGCTTTCTTGACAGTCCAATTACCTATATTTATATCATCGGCAAAGGCTATCAATATTATCACCACCATAGCGGTTGCCAGCAGCAGCCATATTCCGGTATAATTGCTCTTCATTTCTTACTTAATATATAATCTACCATTATCGTATCGATCTCTCTTACTATTCGAGATCTACCACTGTGATTCCGGCACCTCCGAATCTCACATCTTCATCTCTGAATGATGTAACATTGGGATTTGCCTTGAGTTGCTGACGTATCAGTGTTTTCAGGATACCCGATCCTGTACCGTGCAGTATACGCAGACGTGTAGCCGAAAATTGTATGGCATCGTCAAGAAAATAGATAATTGCCTGCACGGCTTCATCACCACGCATACCTCTGACATCAATTTCGGGCTTGAAACGGAGTTGCCTTTCGCGGGAACTGTCTGCAGTAGCCTTGCTCACACCGAGTATCTGTGTGGCAGCATTTGTTTTGGGTTTTGAAGCCGGAATCAGTCGGGAAAGTTCTACCATCGTACGCAACGCACCGAAGGTGACTTCAGCCTTTTTACCCTCAATTCTTACAACCTGTCCTGCTACGTTACCATCCTTCATCTTGACATAATCCCCTACTCCGATCTCCTTATTCTTTATGGCAGTAGTAGAGACCTGTCGAGTAGTATTCTGCTCGCGACGCTTTTTACTCTTATGCTTTAGTTCTGCTACCGGAGCCTTATGTGAATCTTCATCCGCATTCTCCAGTATACTGCGTTTGAACTGCTCGAAATCAGCGCGTATATTTTTAGTTTTCTCTTTTTCGGCCTGCGCCTCCTTAATTTCACGAATTGCATTTTCTATGCGGGCGTTAGCCGAGGCGAGAATCTCCTTTGCTTCGGCTCTTGCTTCGTGAATTATGGCATTTCTCTGGGACTTCAAATCATCGGCCTTATCTTCATAAAGAGAGAGCAGATTATCCAACCGCGCTTCTTTCTCCTTAATATTCTGCCGTTTGTTAGACCAATATTTTCTATCGCGCGCTACATCGAGCAGATATTTATCAAGATTTACATAGTCACTCCCCACAATCTGTTGGGCCTTGTTGATTACATCGCCATCGAGACCTATCTTGCGCGCTATCTCGACCGCAAACGAACTCCCGGGATTACCGATAGCGAGTTGGAAGGTAGGACTGAGATGCTGACGGTCATACAGCATCGCACCGTTTATAAACCCTTCGGTTTCACCTGCAAAGGTCTTCAGATTCTGGTAGTGAGTGGTCACGATACCTAAACAGCGGGTTTTGGCAAGTTTCTCCAATATAGCCTGAGCCAATGCTCCCCCTATCTGCGGTTCGGTGCCTGAACCCATCTCATCAGCAAGAATCAGTGTATCTTTTGATGTATGGCCGAGCAGATACTTCATATTTTTGAGGTGCGATGAATATGTAGACAAATCGTTTTCGAGTGATTGCTCATCACCTATATCGACATACATGTTGCGGAAGATACCGAAATGAGAGTTTTCATATACGGTAGGTAGCAGACCGCATTGCAGCATATACTGCACCACTCCTACTGTCTTAAGACATACCGATTTACCACCGGCATTCGGACCGGATATAATGAGTATTCTGTTTTTATCGTCAAGAGTGAGGTTGAGCGCCACCACCTCCTTCCCTTGTTGGCGCAGAGCGAGAAGTAACTGAGGATGTACCGCATGATACCACTCGATAAGACGCTTATTTTCGAGATGTGGCAAACGGCCGTCGACCTCTATTGCAAACAGCGCCTTTGCCTTGATAAAATCGAGTCGGGCAAGCACTTTGCATGTAGATACAATATCGTTGATGTGCGGACGAAGTGTAACTGCCACACTCTTAAGCACCTCTATCTCTTCATGCCGTTGCTCCAGTTCGAGTTCGCGGATGCGGTTGCCGGCCTCAACTACCTCAAGAGGTTCGATATACACAGTCTTGCCGGTAGCAGACGCGTCATGTACGATACCGGTGATAGAGCGTTTTTTGCCTGCCTCTACCGGAATGACAAGTCTGCCATCGCGCACCGAGGGAGATGCATCTTTGTCGATGACTCCTTCAGCCATAGCCCTATCCATAACACGTCTCATCGCTTTTGACATAGAACCGTTGGCAGCCCTTAAACTTTTTCTTATCTCGTAAAGTCGATCAGAGGCGTTATCCTTTACCTCCCCGAATTTATTAACACAGCGGTTTATGACATGAATAAGTTCTGGAAATTGCCTTAATCTCTCCGCTATCTTAGCGAGACAGGGGTAATGCAACGCACCTTCGGGAGTATCCGAATTGCCACTACGTGTATTGAAGTAATCATAAACCTCGCGTGATTGTTCCAATACAGTTAAGAGTTTATATAATCTCGCTGCAGGCATATAAGAACCCTCCGCTCTTATTTCAGCAATATAAGAAACGGTATCGCCCACATCACGCAGAGGCACGCCGTCTCCTGATTTGAGTATATTCAGCATTTCATCGGTTTGCCAAAGGAGTGTCCGGATCTCTTCATAGTCAGATAAGAATGACATCTTGCGCGCTTCTTCTTTGCTAAGGGCACCTGAGCATTTTTCGATTATTGCCTCTCTTATTTTATCAAAACCTATCTTATTTTCGAAGGTCGAAGGATATATCATGAACCTTAACTATTTGCTATTAAGTACGTAATGAAAATTAAACGATATTATGTAATTTTCTTTCCGAAGGGTAATTTTTCTAAAACACACTTTAGGACTGCAAAGATAATAAAAATCAAATAAATAGAGCGCATCTGAATTAAAATTCCGATACGCTCTACAACAATATATTAAACTTTTTTTCTATTTTTCCTGTGCCTGCTGCTCTTCGAGTATTTTAACAGCCATATCGTAGATTGTAGTATCGTCAAGCACTACAATACCTCCGTCGGGACCCGGCTCGATATGCATGCCGATATTCTTACCAAATTGATAATTGACCCCACCGAAATAGTTACGTACTGTCTGAACTGTAACATTAAGTTCATCGGCAATACGATGAGTAGCGCCATCCGGCAAACTGTCTTTCAGACGACGAAGTTCGTTGAAACTGATTGTCTTGCTCATAACCGTATATTTTTATAATTAATAATTCATTTCAGGCGGGGTGAGGAGTACTTCCTGCCCTTACGTTTGCTAATTTAGATATTTTTTTAAGAATGAGCAAAATTTTGAGAAATTAATTATTGTGTTTTACAACATAAGTAAGTAATGAAATTTAAACGATATTATAAAATTAAGTAATAATTGAATATCTTGTGCAATAAAACTTAATCTTTTTGGCTAATTTCTTATTGTCACTCAGTCAGATACAAAGTATCTTCCTTCGCTCCGCATAGAAATTATCTCAAAAATCTTTAAGTTTTATTTGCACATTAATTTTCATTACTTACTTCCAAATATCTATATCGCTGTTACATCTTCGACCGGCAACCAACCGATATTGGAGTTGTTGAGTTTCAATCTGTACCACCCTATTTCTCCATTTATATCCATCTCGGTGTCGATAATAGTGAGTTTGGTACCTCGGTGTAATGATACACCTACATCTTTGGCACTCTCTGAAGGTGTAGCCTTTAGAGTCGCTTTAAAACTGGTAAGTATCACTTCATCCTTACTCTGAAATTCAGTGGCGGCCATTTCTGAAAATATGACAAATATCACACTGAATATAACAAATATTATCGCGCTGAAAAATCCTATCTTCTTAAACTTAACCGAAGTAGCGAAAAAATATAAGGTCAGCGAGAGAATAAGCAGGATAAAGGCCATTGCCGCCATTTCAGCCCATGCGTTTGATGACGTATCTACAGCGATATGACGGCGCATATTGCCGAAAAATCCCGGTTCGTCGGGTACTACATCACCTTTTTTACCTTTTAACTCCGCCTTGTTACTATCATTTATACGCGTAGCGAGATATTCAAGATTACTGTTGATTCTCTTGTTGGAGGGATCAAGTCGCTTCGCTCTCTCAAGATAGAGCCGCGCATAACCTTCGTTGCCACCTTTATAAAAAGCATTAGCAAGATTATATAGCAGAGAGGCGGTAGCACCGTTGCGCTCTATGACTGCCTCATAAAGTTTCTGACACTTCTCATAGTCACCGGATTTATATGCAGAATCTGCATCGGCTATCATGGATTCTATAGATTGCCCGCGATTTGCAGTCGCGTCAGATGTATTTTGCGCAAGCAGACTTATACACCCGATTAATGCACATACAATAAGTATCAGTAACCGGAGTATAGCATCATTTTGGAAGAGGCGGTTTGCCTTCCCGTTTTTATCATCCGTTTCAGGATATGATTTCATCTTTTATCTCCTCTTTTTGTGATTCGGCTATTTTTTTCTTACTCTCTGCAAATCCTTGCTCAAGATTATTAAGCACATCGGTGGCTTCATCGTATACTTCCTGCATTTTACGACGGGATGAGGCCGGTGAGTACTTGGCAAACTCGCACTCATCAAGCAAATTGACTACTGATGTTATCATCTTATCGTCAATATAATGGTCTGCCAGAAGTTGACTGACATTCTCTCTGTTAAGATCACTCAACGGTATACCGAGTTTATCTTTGAGATACCCCCATATAGCCTTAAGCATCTCATCATAAAATTGATCTTCATCACTACGCTTGATACATGATTCGCATTTTTTGAGACGCTTTCTTGCCATCTTGCCCGCTCTGCGGCTTCGCATACCGCTTACATCGGCCATCATATCGGTGTATTTACGCATACCTATCAGCAAGCCTGCAAGGAGTATCACGGGCAATATATACCATATCAACCAATATAAGAATCCTCTTATATACGGGCAAGCCTCTTTGGCATCCTTAAGGTTTACGGGGAGCAATTGTGAATTATAAGTCAGAGTAGCCTGAGACTTTGACGATTCCACTCCCTGAGTTACATTGAGAGTATATGCCCGCGATGCAGAAGTCTCATACTTTCCGGTAGCAGGATTGAAATATACCAGTTCTACCGCGGGAATCGTGTATTTACCCGGCTCGACAGGCATAAAGGAGTAATCAAATTTTACGCTGCCGCTCACATTTGAAGATCCTACCACACTCTTCACATCGGTAACGGGTGAAAACACCTCAATCTCATCCGGAAAAATAGCATTCAGGTCAGGCAGGTTGACATATTTAAGGTTACCCTCACCGGTTACGGTGTAACTGATCGAACCAGCCTGATGGGCGGCAATATCAGCCGACGGGAGTGTGGAGGATATCGTAAACTTACCTACTCCTCCCGAGAAATTGGCCGGACGGGGTGTGGGTAATGCCTTGACATTTACCACCAGATCATTGGGGGTAACATTAAGTTGTATCGGTCTTCTTACCGTTAGTGTCGAGAAGAAAGGATCATGATAATACTCCTCGGCATCGGTGCTGACAGTATATTTATTACCTATAATCTTTAACTGCCCTGACATCTGCGGGAAAATAATATAGCGCGCTATCACGGCGGTGGCATAAGTCTTACCCTGATAGGTTTCGTATGCCAATTGATTGGATACATTGTTAGACTCTTCTATTACAAAACCGTCAAACTTTGGAGCATCTGTAGCACCGATAAATTTTATAGATCCATAAGTGGTATATAACTTCACGGTGTAAACCAATGCCTCCTGCTCGTAAGCAGTAGATTTTGATACCGACGCTCTTAGAAACAACTGGTCATTACCTTTACCTATAAATGTAGGTGCATCCTGATCCTCTCCCTGGCCTTTGCCGTTACTGCCGGCATCTTGTGCTGCCCCTTGTTGCGATGCGGGATAGGACGGATCAGATGAAGCCCCGGCCTGAACTATGGTATACTGTACGGTATTACTTTTAACACCCCCTACAGTAACAGGTCCGAATGAGAACTTACCCGCTTTTTCAGCCTTTAGGGTCAGTGCATATACATTTACGATACGCTGGGTGGTCTGACCGTTGATAGTGGTTATTGACGAGGAGGTACTCTGCTGACCAAAGTACAGGATTTTGGCACCATTCACCTGCTTTGGTGCCATCACCCCGTCATTGATATTATTTACAATTATCTTGATGTAAAATTGCTGACCTACTGCAATCTCTCCTGTGCGTGAAGATGACTCAACTCTCAACTCCACCTTCTCTGCTCCCCGAGCGCTGAAGGATACAAAAAGGGTCAGAAGCGTAATAAAAATTATGCTTCCGAACCCTCTTAGCGGTGTCTGAAAAATCTTATTTGTTCTCATTACCATTTCTTTACTTTTCCGGATGCACCGGCAGCCTTTTGACCCTGCTCGTTACCTTTGCGGGCACGGGTACGGGATTCATTATTCTCAATGGCATTAAGTATCTGCTGGGCTGCCTGCTTGCTCAATTCATTGTCAGACTGAGGTTGCTGTTCAGGATTTTGCTGTTGGTCATTTTTCTGTTGATCTTGATTCTGCTGATCCTGATTCTGATCTTTTTGATCCTGATCTTCTTTATTCTGATCTTGGTTCTTATCCTGATCCTTGTCCTGATTCTTGTCTTGATTCTTGTCTTGATCCTTGTCTTGATCCTGATTCTGTTTGCGCAACTGGGCTATACGCAGATTGCGACGGGCATCACTAAAATCAGGATTAAGTCGCAGAGCCTGCTTATACAATTCGATTGCTCCGGCGTAATCTTCCTGCTCAAATTTGAGATTTCCGATATTATAATTTGCCTTCGCGCTTAGTGAAGCATTAGCACTGCCGAGCGCAGCAATCTCGCCGAGATTTTGCAAACCCTCGGCTGCAAGTTTTTGAGCCACGGAGTCACCTTTCTCTTTCTTCGCGGCCAATGAGATACAACTTAACCCGAGGTTGAATTTTGCGACATTGCTTGAGGGGGTCTCTACCAAGGCCTTCTTATACTCATTGATCGCTTCGGCAAATCTACCTTCACGATAATATTTATTACCTGAGTTGATAAGTCTGCGTTCGACACGGGTAGATTGCGCCGATACCTGCATAAATGTCGACAACAATACTATCATAATGGATAGTACCCTGAATGACTTACTCCAAAATAAAGATTTATTTCTGTTCATTATCTTCTTTTTTAAAGAAAGTGATTTTGTCAAGCCAACTGAATTTGCTATCTACCACAAGGATATCGAGAAGAATAAAGAATAGAGCAAGTGCGGCGAAAAAGCCAAACAACTCATCATGGACTACTGTAAAACTACTTTCGAGTGCAGATTTAGACACTTTATCCATTTGCTTCTCCAGTTCGCTTAACGCTCCTTTATTTGAGGCATTGACATAGATACCTCCTCCGGCCTCGGCTATACTTACCGCAAGATCTTCATTGAGAGCGGTCTCTACCGGCATACCGGTAGTAGGATCCATCATATAACCTCTACCCTCGGGGATTTTCACGGGATTTCGACTTCCTACTCCTATCACATCTACCTGTATCTTATCTTTAGATGCTTTTCTTACTGCATCCAGTACCCCCTGCACATCTTCGAGTTCTTCAGCATCTGTAATCAGGATGATAGCCTTACCTATATCTTTTGAATCACTGAATGATCTTGTAGCCATCTCAATGGCGGCCGCAATATTGGTACCCTGATTCGGCACCTGGTCGGGTGTAATGCTGTTGAGAAACATCTTGGCCGAGACATAATCATTTGTCACGGGGATAAGCGTATAAGCATCTCCGGCATATTCAATGAGTCCTACGCGGTCATTATTGAGACGGTTAATCAGTTTTTCAAGCATCATCTTGGCCGTTCGCATCCTGTCGGGCGAACCGGACTCGGGTGAGGCAGGTGCAAGCATCGAGTTAGAAGCATCCATAGCAATAACTACCTCAATACCTTCCTTGACATCGTTGACACTCTTCACACCTCCCCAGGGGCGCGCCAATGCTATAACTATCATGGAGAAAGCCAGTAGTTGCAGCGTCAATTTCAACGGAGGTTTATATGGAGAGACCAGTGGCATAAGTCCGGCCAGAGACTCAGCCCGACCAAACTTATCGAGTTTACGTCTTCTCTGCATACGTGCCAGCAGATATAACACTATATATGCCGGCACACATAGAAGCAGTAATAATATGTAGGGATATGCGAAACTCATATTTTAATATTTTCAGTTTCTTCTGATTAGAAAAGGAAGTAATTACGGTATACGACGTAGCACAGTATAGCGCAATAATATCGATATGGCATAAAGTATAAAGGCTGTCAATATCCACGGGAAGAATGCCTCATCGGTGCGTGTGAAATTCTCCACATCCTGAGTACTCTTTTCGAGCGAATCTATCTCATGAAATACCTTCTGCAACATTTTCTCATCTTGCGCCCGGAAGAATTTACCTCCGGTCTCATCGGCTATCTTCTTTAGGGAGACTTCATCGATTTTTGTCTCTAATGTCGTAGTGGAGAAGCCGTATGGATCGGTAATCTCAATAGTACCGTTAGTTCCGACACCGATAGTATAGACCTTGATACCATTTTGTTTGGCTATCTGCGCCGCCGTGACAGGAGGGACTTCGCCTGCATTGTTAGTGCCGTCGGTAAGAAGAATTATGCTTTTTGACTTTGCTTTGCCTGATATAAGTCGGTTTACCGCACTCGCCAATCCGTCTCCTATAGCCGTACCGTCGGTCAGATCACCTAACTCTACATTCTGAATACTGTTGATAAGCGCCGCGCGATCGTAGGTAAGCGGCATGAGCGATAAAGACTCGCCGGCAAACACCACCAGTCCCATATTATCGTTTACACGCTGGTTTACAAACTTTACCGCGACATCTTTAGCCGCTTCGAATCGGGTAGGATGAAAATCCTTTGAAGCCATCGAACCCGATATATCCAGTGCAAGTACAATATCGGTGCCTTCTACACGCGATTTGCTTTTGGAATCAAAAGTCTGGGGGCGGCATAGCGCTACTATTAATGCTGCCATGGCAAGAAGTTTCAGTATGAAATTAAATTTCATAAGATACTCCTTCCAACCTTTGGGTACTTTCTGCAATCCTTTCAGACTTGACATACCCAACGAGGGTGTAGAATTTTTGCTGCGTCTGAAATACCATATCAATAACGGTATATAGAGCAGGAAGAGGAGAAAAAGCCAGGGATACTTGAATGTCATGATTCACCTCCTCTCTTTTTCTTCTTAGCAGCGACCTTCAGCAGATGTTTATCTCTGATGTTCTGCTTTTTTACTGCCGGTTCGATATTCTCTTTATTCTTATTATCCGTTTTGCCGGCATCGGTGTCCTCACCGGATTCCAACGTTTCGACCGGCTTTGTAGACTCTACAAATGCTACTGCATTATCAAAAGCCTTGATATTATCGTCAGGTAGCGGGCGCACCATTGCGAACTTCACGAAATCCGCCATATCGAGAATCTGACGCATACGGCTTCTGTTTTCACGCATTGCAGGATCTTCTGCAAGTTTCTCCATAATCTGCCTTGAAGTCATCTCCATAGCCTTGATACCGAATCGGGCATCGAGATAACTGCGCAGAATATCGGTGAGCAGAGTATAAAATTCCTTCTCTTGGCCTGTTTGCCACAAGTTGCGCTTTTTGAGTCGCTCAAGACGTTCAAGTGCTAAGATATGAGGGGGAGTCTTTGGCTTCGGTTTCAGTATCGTACCCTCTTTCTTATATCTGCGCCAACCACATACACCGGCACCGATGAGAAGTAGAATCAACAGTATCACCCACCACCAATTATATAACCAATCCGGTACTTTATCAAAAATTGATGAATTTTCCGGTTCGGCTACATCTGTCATGGGCGATATATTATCATCGGCCTTTACCTTAACGGGTGTAACCGTCAGAATGAGAGAATTTGATCGTGCGGTATCGCGTCCGGCCACAAATTCAAATGGTGGTAATTTATATGCTCCGGAGTCGAAAACCTGCACCGGGACAGCGTAGTTAATCTGAATCCTGCCGCTACCAACCTCAGTGGTATCAATCTTGACATCCTGACGCAGTTCGATGGTATCGTTAAGAATCGTCACATACCCTCTCTCCGAGAAATTACGGAATAATGCGAACTCCCCTTTTACACTCTTATCCTGCACTACCTCAAGATGCAGGGTATTAAGTGTACCCATAAGCATGGTAGCGGAATCAAGTCGGGCATTTACCATAGTGGGAGCGGCTGAGATGTTTAATATCCCGGCCACTGAGAGTATGGAAGTTAATAATAGATTACTTAATTTCATAAGTATCTTATGTAGTTTTATTGTAAAACCACCTTAGATTCATAAGTCATGAGGCGGTTTGTCAAATTATTGAGGCGGGTTACAAGGAGATGACGAGTGATAATGCCGTATGCAGCAAAGACAAATCAGCGTATTGATTTTTTTCTGAATACTCCTAACAGTGCCTTGACATAATCTTCATCCGTACGGATCTGAGCAAGATCAACCCCGCTACGCATGGTATTGCCCGCAAGGACCTGCTGACATTCATACCAGTTCTTTTCGTATGCCTTACGCACTCTTTTAGATGACGTATCTATCCAGCGTATCTCACCTGTCTCAAGATCAGATACATGTATCATACCTATATCGGGGAGTTTGCTGTCTCGCTCGTCATATACCTGAATGGCGGTAAGTTCGTGCCGCTTATTGGCCATAGTCATAGCATGAGAGTAGTCGTGGCTATCTATAAAATCACTTAAGATAAATGCCGATGCTCTTTTCTTTATAGCATTGGTCATAAATTCGAGAGCAATATTTATATCAGTGCCGCGGCTCTCGGGTGTGAAGTCTATTATCTCGCGGATTATCAGGAGGATATGCTTCTTTCCCTTTTTGGGTGGAATAAATTTCTCGATCTTATCGCTAAAGAATATTACTCCTACCTTATCATTATTCTGCAGTGAAGAGAATGCAAGAGTCGCCGCTATCTCGGCCATCAACTCTTTCTTTTCCACACCCTTCGCTCCAAAATCTTCACTTCCGCTGACATCTATAAGCAACATAAGCGTCAACTCACGCTCCTCTTCATATACCTTAACGTACGGCTTGTTATGACGGGCGGTTACATTCCAGTCTATGTCTCTGACATCATCTCCGGGCTGATATTCTCTTACTTCAGAAAATATCATACCTCTCCCCTTGAACGCCGTATGATATTCGCCCGCAAATATATTCTGACTTAATCCGCGGGTTTTTATCTCTATTTTTCTTACTTTTTTTAATAATTCCTTAGCGTCCATAGATCTATTTTGATCAACCTATTAAGGCACTTTAACCTTATCGAGAATGTCGGTGATAACTTCATCAGAAGTAATATTGTTGGCTTCGGCCTCGTATGTAAGGCCGATACGGTGACGCATTACGTCGTGGCAAACCGCTCTCACATCTTCGGGGATAACATATCCGCGACCCTGCAGGAAAGCATACGCCTTGGACGCCTTTGCCAATGATATTGATGCACGCGGTGATGCACCATAATCTATAAGATCTTCAAGATCTTTAAGATCGTACTTCTGAGGATCACGGGTAGCAAACACTATGTCAACTATATAATTCTCTATCTTCTCATCTATATAGATTTTCTCAACAAGTTTTTGCAGATCGAGAATCTCACTCTTTGCCACAACCGCATGAATCTCTTCGAGCGCACCGTAGATATTCTGACGGATAATCTCTTTCTCTTCTTCACGGGTCGGGTAACCTATCACTACCTTAAGCAGGAATCGGTCAGTTTGGGCTTCCGGCAGAGGATATGTACCTTCCTGCTCTATCGGGTTCTGGGTAGCCATTACCAGAAACGGCTTGTCGAGAGGGAATGTCTCTTCACCTATTGTAACCTGACGTTCCTGCATCGCCTCAAGCAGAGCACTCTGCACTTTAGCGGGCGCACGGTTGATCTCATCGGCCAATACGAAGTTAGCGAAGATAGGACCTTTCTTTACTTCAAAAGTCTCTTTCTTGATACTGTAAATCAATGTACCTATCACATCGGCAGGGAGAAGATCCGGTGTAAACTGAATACGATTATATTTAGCATCTACCAATGTAGCCAATGTTTTAATAGCAAGAGTCTTGGCCAGACCGGGCACACCCTCAAGAAGCACATGGCCGTTTGCCAGAAGTGCGATGAGCAATGAGTCTATAAGATGTTTCTGACCTACTATACGCTGGTGCATTCCATTGCGGATAAGACTCAAGAAGTTGCTCTTTGAGGCTATTAATTCGTTAAGTTCTCGAATATTAACAGTTTCGTTCATTTTATAATAGTTTAGATACTCCTAATCCACCTATCCCACTCTAACAACATATTGAAATCCATGAGTGAATTCTACATGGTTTCCATATATGTTACGCAAATTTAACATTTTAATATTTAACATTTGTGAACACAATGTTAAACAATACTAAAAAGCGGTCCAACCCTGTGCTTTTATCGGTAGTTCCTGCCCGTCGCGCGTCACCATTGCCGCACCTAATTCGGGTTTGGTGATATATCCTATCATCTTTACACCCTCTATCTTATCTATCTTGTCTTTATCTATTAGAGGTACAGTAAACAGGAGTTCGTAGTCTTCGCCTCCGTTCATTGCGGCAGTGACAAGGTTCATATTTAATTCTTCGGCCATGATGGCAGTCTGGTAATCGATAGGTATTCTGTCTTCATATACTCTGCATCCTACGTCAGAGGATTTGCATATATGCAGAAGTTCCGAAGAGAGACCGTCACTTACATCCATCATTGATGTCGGCACAATACCCGCTTCCTTTAATTTCTCTATAATATCTTTTCTGGCCTCGGGTTTCAATTGGCGTTGCAAGATATACTCCTTTCCGCTGAAATCCGGTTGGAAGTCAGGGTCTCCGCTTTGGGCGGCCACACTGTTTTCACGTTCCAGAAGTTGCAGACCCATATAGGCCGCGCCCAAATCGCCGGTAACGCATATAAGATCAGTCTCTTTGGCTCCCGAGCGCTTTGCAGCCTTTCCCTTATCTACGTCACCGATACATGTAATGCTGATTACCAATCCGGTGCGCGAGGCCGACGTATCACCTCCCACGAGATCTACACCATAATTCTCACATGCCAGGCGTATACCGGCATATATCTGTTCGAGATGTTCGACGGTAAAGCGTGCAGATACTCCTAATGAGACTGTAATCTGGCGCGGAGTACCGTTCATCGCATATATATCGCTGAAGTTTACCACCGCGGCTTTATAGCCTAAGTGTTTGAGTGGTACATAGCGCACATCGAAGTGAATACCCTCTAGCAACAGATCGGTCGTAACAAGTATCTCCTTCCCTTCTGTAGTATCAATAATAGCGGCATCATCCCCTACTCCGAGGAGTGAGGTGCTGTTAGTAAGAGGAAATTCTTTTGTAAGGTGCGAAATCAGACCAAATTCTCCTAATTGAGAAATCTCAGTAACTTTTTCTTTTGACTCTGACATAATCGGATTATATGAACATTATGGGTAGACCTCGCGTGATGGCGGTCAACTATGGTTTTTAACCGCCACGGAGATCTCCGCTGATTTTAATACAATTAGAAGGAAGCATCCGCACCCGCAGATACTCCCTTCCTATATAACATTTTTAATTTCGCAGTGGTTTTGTTATGCACCCTGGCAATTATTTGTTAGAGTTTTCCTACCAATTGTGTGATGATAGAAGTCATTATGGGTTGTGCCTTTACCGCTGCTTTCTGTACCTCCTCATGAGAGGGTACGTCGGTTATATCTTTACCACCGAGGTCGGTGATTACAGACACTCCAAATACTTCCATATCGGCATGCTTGGCTACGATTACTTCAGGTACAGTAGACATACCTACGGCATCACCACCGATAATACGGAAATATTCATATTCGGCCGGAGTCTCAAATGTAGGACCTGGAGTACCTACATACACACCATGCATCAGACGGATAGCGTCTTTCTCAGCGATCTCGTCAGCCATTTTGATAAGGCGATGTGAGTAAGGTTCCGTCATTGCCGGGAATCGGGGTCCGAGTTCCGAATAGTTCTTACCACGCAGGGGATTCTCCGGGAAGAGGTTGATGTGATCGGTGATTACCATTACATCACCTACTTGAAACTCCTTATTCATACCGCCGGCTGCATTACTTACAAAGAGTGTCTTGACACCGAGTTCCTTCATAACGCGCACCGGGAAGGTGACTTGCTTCATATCATATCCCTCGTAGTAGTGGAAGCGACCTTGCATGGCCATGATATATTTACCACCGAGTTTACCGAAAATAAGTTTTCCGGAATGTCCCTCTACGGTGCTAACCGGGAAATTGGGAATAGTATGGTAATCTAACTCGTTGCTGATTTCAATCTTATTTACGAGATCTCCAAGACCGGTACCGAGGATTACTGCAGTATCCGGGCATTCTCCTACTTGTGTGCGTATATAGGCTGCTGTCTCACGTATAAGTTCAAGATAATTTTTTTCCATATATATTAGATTTATTTAAAAGTCAAGTGATTCCGTATTACCCCGATGCGGATAGTCATTATCCTCACCCTTGCAGTCATATCCGGAATATTCGGTATTGTAGGCCGAGGTAGAATCGGGATTATTTTCGATTATAATATCTGTATTATCGTCGTATCTTTTATCTGAATTATAATCAGATCCGGAACCGATATGATAATCGTAATCAGAAACCCTATTATTCCCGACACCGGTTTGGGATGAAATATCATTGTTATCAGGGTAGCGTTCTAACCTTAACTCGTTTAGAATATCATGTATAAGATTATTCTCATTTCCATGTATTCCGTTTAGGGTCTTGACGCTGATAGGCTGATAGTAGACAAAAGGTTTGAGTTCCTGAGGGAAATAAGGATTGTGGAGCAATCTCACAGCATCTTTCTCTGTGGTGATTATCAACTTTCTCTCACCTTTCATATTTTGAAATCTCTGTTGTATGCGTTGCAGATCTTTTCTTGTAAAATTATGATGGTCAGGGAAATGCTCGACCTTAATCCTGAAAGGATAAGATGAAAAATGCCTTACAAATGCCCGTGGATGGGCTATGCCTGTAAGCAGCAACACAGCGTCTTTATCACTTAACGAGTATATGTTTGTGGCAAATTTTGCCTCTTCGCTAAATACAGGTTGTATTGATTCATATTGATAACCCGTGAAGTATAGTTTCTGATACTTCATAAGATTGAGTTCGTTGACCACTACCCTCAGATCTATCGGATTTATTGTATCTGGCACTTTGGTTACTATTACCTTATCTGCTCTGTTCATCTCATGGCGGGATTCACGAAGCCGTCCCAATGGCAACAGATGATCCTGCATCACTGATCGGCCGTACTCCATCAGCAAGATAGATATACGGGGTTTTACCCAGCGATGCTGAAAACTATCATCGAGTATTATAAGGTCCAGATCAGGAAATAGTTGCAACAATCGGGTTATGCCCTGCTTACGGCTTTCACATACCGCAACTTTGGCTCTCATACCGAATTTGTTGTAGATCTGCCAGGGTTCATCACCTATTGTTTCAGGTGAACTTTTGGCGTTTGCCAACAGAAATCCTTTGGTATGCCGCTTATAACCTCTGCTTAGAACCGCCACCTTGTAAGATCCGCACAATTGCGATACCAGATATTCTGTATGCGGAGTCTTACCGGTACCTCCGACTGTAATATTACCCACTCCGATTACAGGCACGTCAAACTCAACTTGCGGCAAGATGCCGGTATCGAAGAGTTTATTGCGCACCCACATTACGCCACCGTATACCCATGACAGTGGCGTAAGGAGATAAGTTAGTATTTTGTCGGTCGTATTTTTCACTATCGCAAATATAACAATAATAAATTTGCCCGCAAAATATGCAGGCAAATTTATATTACTTTTATATTGTATTTAACCGATTGAGCATATTTTGCCGTACGGTCGATTACAGGTTACTTTAGTGTTACTTTGTATCCGGGCATCATCGCCTGCTCGTTTTTACGGCGCAGTATATTGCCCACTTCTGTGGCCATTTCCGCATCAGGGGTAAGTTTCATAGCCTCTTTTATGAGGGTTATATTAACTTCTGACTGCATACTGAGTTTTACTACATCCCAGAATGAGGATTCTACCTTCGGATAGGTTGTGATATTCAGTTTATCACCTTTTTCACATTTTCCTCTTACCCAATCTATGGCTTGGTCAAGATCTCCTAACTCATCCACGAGTCCGAGACTCAGGGCCTTCTTTCCATCCCATACTCTCCCCTCTGCAATCACGCGCACTTCGGATGGCTTCATTTTACGCCCTGTGGCTACACGGTTGATAAATCTCTCGTAACCTTTTTCGATATACGATTGTACCTGTGCCATCTGTGACTCATCCATTTTTTTGAAGAGTCCGGGAAATGAGGCTTGCGGGTTGGTGCTGACCTCCTGGATATGAATACCTAATTTATCAGCAAGTTGCGAGGCATTGGGAAACATTCCGTAGATACCTATCGAACCGGTAATTGTAGTGGCATCGGCAAAAATCCGATCAGCATGACAGGATATCCAGTATCCTCCGGACGCTGCATAATCTCCCATTGATACCGCTAACGGTTTCCCTTTCTTCTGAAAGTATGCAAGTGCCTCCGCTATCTGTTCGCTTCCGAAAACGGATCCTCCGGGTGAGTTGACTCTTAGCACCATACCTTTCACATCGTCATCATCCGCGAGTTCGGTAATAACCGGCACAAGTACCTCACAGTTGATACCGTTTTTCGTACCTTCTCTTATCTCGCCTACTGCGTAGAGCACAGCGATATTGTCGCCGGTTTTCAGCGCCTGCTTTGCCTCGACCATACTGCTTAAAGTGGAAGGTGAGATAAAGTTCACCTTCTCCTTTTCTACACCGAGAGCATCTGCTATGCGCTGATCCATAGTGCGTTCAAATACGGCTTTGTCAGCCAGTTTTAATTTTACCGCATCGTTACCATCTTTAAGTGACAGATAGTCATCGCTCACCATTTTATTGAGTGCAGGCACTTTAAGTCTGCGGCTTTTTGCCATATCACCAAGCATTACACCCCACACGTTATTCAGGAGGGTATCAAGTTGCGCTCTTGCGGGCTGACTCATCTCGTTAGATATAAATGGTTCGACGGCTGACTTGTAAGTACCTACCTTTGCGATCTGCACCTGAATACCTACCTTATCGAGCAAGTCTTTGAAGTACATGGAGGTTGCAGTCAGTCCTGTCAGAGACACCATTCCTTCGGGATTGATAAACAGGCTGTCGGCCACCGACGATATATAATAGTCGCCGTTGCCCATCATATCGGAGTAGGCATATATTTTTTTGCCTGACTCGCGAAATTTACTTAATTCTTCGCGCAGTGAGTGTAATGTAGCGGTTCCGGCTGACAGGCCGCCACATTTGAGATAGATCATCTTGACATCTTTGTTATCTTTGGCTTCTCTTATAGCGCTTATAAGTGACGTAAGAGTCTGAGGAGTGTTGAGTTCTCCCTGCATCAGACTCATATAGTCTACATCGGCCGGTGTTTCGCGCTCATCTATCTCTCCGTTGAGTTCCAACACAAGTACGGAGTGCTTCTTGACACTCTCTGCCGTAGAGGCCGCAGACATACCTGCCTTACCGATCAGCCCTATCACCACTAATACGGCCACCAGACAGAATAGCCCCAAGGCTACCCAGGCACCGACAAAGGATGACAGGAAATTTAGAAAAAATTTCTTCAACATAAGTCAACAGATATATATGATATGAACATTGTCTCAGAGGGTCGCAATCAGTTTTTTCATCTCCTCGGCGAGTGCTTCCGCTTTTTCCATGCTTGAGGCTTCGCTATAAATACGGATGATCGGTTCGGTATTTGATTTGCGCAGATGTACCCAACTGTCGGCAAAGTCAATCTTCACACCATCTATATCATTGATTTCTTCATTTTTGAAATGCTCTTTTGCTGCGGCAAGGATTGCATCTACATCCACTTCGGGTGTAAGTGTTATCTTATTCTTGGCAATGGCATATTGCGGATAACCGGCTTTAAGTTCGGTCATCTTCTTGCCCGATTTAGCCAGAAGGGTCAGAAAGAGTGCCACACCTACGAGGGCATCGCGGCCATAGTGGAGTTCGGGATAAATTACTCCTCCGTTTCCTTCGCCACCTATGATTGCTCCTGTGTCTTTCATCTTGGCTACAACATTCACTTCTCCTACCGCTGCGGCATTATATTCGCAACCATGAGCGCGGGTAACATCGCGAAGCGCACGCGACGAACTGAGGTTTGAAACTGTAGAACCCGGGGTATGGCTCAATACATAGTCGGCTACCGCCACAAGAGTATACTCTTCTACAAACATCTCACCGTTTTCCATAACCAACGCAAGGCGATCTACATCCGGATCAACCACAATACCGCAATCGGCATCACTGTTGCGCATTACTTCTGAAATCTGAGTGAGATTTTCAGGTATCGGCTCCGGTGTATGGGCAAATTTACCGTTGGCCTCACAGTTGAGTTCGATTATATTTTTTACTCCTAAGGCTTTAAGAAGTTGGGGGATCACGATGCCGCCTACTGAGTTTACAGCATCTACAGCGACTGTAAAGTCTGCCTTGCGTATTGCATCCACATCTACGAGGGGCAAATTGAGTACCATTTCAATATGGCGCGCGTTGTAGGTCTCATTCTTATATTCCTGACCTAACTCATATACCTCGGCAAATTCAAAATTTTCACTCTCGGCAAGCGCTATTACCTCTTTACCTTCGGCATCGTTCAGAAATTCACCGTCTGCATTTAGCAATTTCAGTGCATTCCATTGGGTCGGATTGTGTGAGGCTGTAATGATTATACCTCCCTGCGCTCCCTCGCCTGTCACTGCTATCTCAGTGGTGGGGGTAGTGGCAAGACCTATATTTATAACATCAACGCCCATAGCCATAAGCGCACCGCATACGAGTTTGCTTACCATCTCTCCTGAGATACGCGCATCGCGACCTACAACGATCTTAATCTTTTTACCGGGATTTCTTCTCTTCATCACCTCCGCGTATGCAGATGTGAATCTTACGATATCCACTCCTCCAAGACCATCGCCTGAACGGCCGCCTATTGTACCTCTGATACCTGATATGGATTTAATTAACGACATGCTGATTTTCTTCTTTATAATATGTATTAATATTCGGGTTTATAGTACTTTACATTAACTGCGTAGGGTATACACTGACTCTGGTCTGAAGTAAATCCTACGTATGATTTCAATACCAGATTAACTTCTGAATAGTAACCTAAATAATCCATAGGCACCTGAATGCCGGTTCCGAACTGCGTGCTGCTTGGGTAAATGGTATTCCCTTTGAAAAATCCCGTCGCGGAGCCGGATGCCAAATTATCCATATTGCCGCTTTCGACTTCGGTACCTGTCTCGTAAAGGAGTTTAAGGTTCACACGATTGTATCTGAAGTATATCTTATCCCCATCCTGCGGCTTATCCTCCATATCTCCTGCATTCACGACCTGCATATAGAGGTGACCGTCAGAGTCCATACGGTAATAGGGAGCATCGGGACCTACCTCAAAAACTGAGTCAGCAGGTATCTCCATCTCTACTCTGTGTTGGGCAAGATACCAGTTGGCCGCGCGCTCTTCGTCGCGAAGCAGTTCTGAATAACTCTCACTCTTATCACATGCCGTAAGCGACATGAGGGTAACAAGAGCAGTCAGTGTTACTATACTATTGATTATCTTTTTCATTTTATCGGGTCTTGATATCTGTTATTTTTATTCTATCTTACTCAATTTTTGCGGCAACAATCCTTTATATCTCGGCATCGCCTCGATAAGTATACGTCTGCACTCCTCCAGGGTACCGTGAAACTCCGCACCGGCTGCCATACGATGGCCACCTCCTCCGTACAGATCTTCACACATCTGCGATACGGGGAAATCATCAATACTGCGCGCTGACACTTTTATGCAATCTTCATCTTCTCTCAAGAAAAATGAAAAGACTATTCCTTTTACATTAAGGGGGGTGTTTACCAATCCCTCGGTATCTCCCTTCTCATATTTAAATCTCTCCAATTCTTTCAGGTCGAGCGTAATAACCGCACCGTGGTATTGCTCGAAAATCTCCATCTTCTCCGATATGGCATAACTCTGGAGTTTTAACGATGTCAGAGATTGTGTAAGGAGAGCCTCCTTGACTATCTTGGTTTTGTCTACCCCCTTTTCGAGAAGTTTCATCAGAACTTCATATATATCAGGGTTCTTGCAATTCACGCTGAAATTACGCGTATCCGTTACCATTCCGGTACATATACATGTAGCCGACCGGAGATCCATCTCGGTATAATATCCCATTGCCGCAATGATGCGAAATACCAATTCGCAGGTACTCGACATATCGGGAAATGAGAATGTCAGGTCGCAAAAATCGTCGGGATACTGATGATGGTCGATCAGTACCTTCTTACATTTAACTGCACCGGTAACTTCTCCCATGGCATCTTGTCGCGATAGTTTATTGAAGTCGCAACATATCAATAAGTCTGCCTCATCGAGCAATCGGCGGCAATACTCCTCATGACGGGTAAATACAGATATACTCTTTATGCCGGGCAGGAAATTGAGTACGCGCGGCGGTTGATCAGGCACGACTACTATGGCTCGCTTACCGAGACTGTGAAGCAGGTGCATCATGCCGAGAGTGCTGCCTATAGCATCGCCATCAGGGCGCACATGACAGGTAAGCACTATATTTTCACTCTGTTCGATTAATTTTCTGAACCTATCAGTCTTTTCTGAATCCAGAAGTTTCTTCATTATTTTATCGTTTGGACTCACAAAGATAACGGATTATTTGCAATTTTACCTAATTTATACTTAATTTTGCACTAAAAATAAGTAAGTATTATGCATAATAGAGAGGAAAAACTTGAAGCCTTCGGTAGAATGCTGGATGTTCTCGACTTGCTTCGAGTGAAGTGTCCGTGGGATGCCAAACAAACTAATGAGTCTTTGCGCCCCAATACTATCGAAGAGACCTTTGAACTCGCTGAGGCACTCGCCAACAATGATGTGGATGATATCCGCAAGGAACTCGGTGACGTGCTTCTTCATGTTGCCTTTTACTCTAAAATTGCAGAGGAGAAGGAGCAATTTGATATTGCAGATGTCTGCAACTCTCTTTGCGATAAATTAATCTTCCGTCACCCTCATGTCTTTGGTGACGTTAAGGTTGATTCTACCGACCAGGTACTGGAAAATTGGGAACAGATTAAACTCAAGGAGAAAGGTGGAAATAAAACCGTGCTCGGTGGAGTCCCCTCGGCGTTGCCCGCGCTTATTAAGGCCAATAGAATACAGGAGAAGGTACGTAATGTGGGCTTTGACTGGGAGGAACCGTCTCAGGTATGGGATAAAGTGGATGAGGAAATCAATGAAGTAAAAACTGAGATTGAAAAAGATAATAAGGATCAGATCGAGGCTGAATTCGGTGATCTCCTCTTTGCTGTGGTAAATGCCGCCCGTCTCTATGGTGTTAATCCGGAGAATGCTTTGGAGCGTACCAACAAGAAGTTTATCAGAAGATTTAATTATCTTGAAAATCAGTGTAAGGAGAAAAATCTTAACCTGAAGGATATGTCGCTGGCCGAAATGGATCAAATCTGGAATGAGGCTAAGAAATTTGATCGTTAAAGAATGATTCTCTGCATTACCGAGAAACCGAGCGTAGGTGCTGATATCGCTAAAATCGTAGGTGCTACTACTCGCCGAGATGGCTATTTTGAAGGGAATGGCTATTGGGTGTCGTGGACTTACGGCCATTTGTGTACTCTTAAGGAACCTGCTGATTACACCCCTGACTGGCGACGCTGGGCGCTCTCTTATCTTCCTATGATTCCTCCTCGGTTCGGCATCAAAATTATTCCGGAGGCTTCTATAGAGCGGCAGTTTAACGTATTGCAATCCCTTATTGCTCAGGCTGATGAAATCATCAATTGCGGTGATGCGGGCCAGGAGGGTGAACTTATACAGCGATGGGTAATGCAGAAAGCCCAATGCAAAATCCCCGTTAAGCGTCTATGGATATCCTCTCTTACCGATGAGGCGATACGCGAAGGTTTTGCTCATTTGCGCCCTCAGGAAGACCTGCAACCTCTGTATGAGGCAGGACTCTGTCGGGCCATCGGTGATTGGATTCTCGGTATTAATGCCACCCGACTCTACACTATCAAGTATAGCAGCAAAAGGGGTCAGATTATCTCGGTGGGACGAGTGCAGACACCTACTCTCGCTTTGATCGTCAACCGCCAGAAGGAAATCGAGAATTTTGTGCCGAAAGATTCCTGGGAGTTGCGTACTCTTTACAGGGAAACAACATTTACCGCTCAAATTAAAAATTTCGATTCACCTGACAAGGGTAAGGAGTTTATTGAAAAACTGAAGGATCTCCCCTTTACCGTTTCTGATATTTCCAAGAAAAAGGGTTCGGAGGCTCCTCCAAGATTATTTGACCTTACTTCTCTGCAAGTAGAGGCCAATAAAAAGTATGGTTATAGTGCTGATGATACCCTTAAAACCATACAGTCTCTTTACGAAAAAAAGGTAACTACTTATCCACGCGTGGATACTACTTACCTTACTGATGATATTTACCCTAAATGCGGCCCGATACTGCTCTCTTTATCACATCTGTCTGAACACGTCGATAAACTTAAGGGTAGGAAACTCAAAAAGAGTAAGAAAGTGTTTGATAACTCTAAAGTTACCGATCACCACGCTATAATACCTACCGGCCAACCGCTACCCTCCAATCTTTCGGAGCGGGAGGCCAACATCTTTAATATGGTTGCCAAAAGGTTTATCGCAGCATTCTACCCGGATTTTAATTTTGAGCAGACTACTGTTATCGGCTTGGTCGATAAGACAAAATTTAAGGCTACCGGTCGAGTTGTGCTTGATGAGGGTTGGAAATCCGTTTTTAGAGAGAATACCACTTCTGCCGATATTTATGATAAATCTGATGCAGAATCTCAAAATAATAATTCTGTTAAGGATGATAACCGCTACCCTCCAATCTTTCGGAGCGGGAGGCCAACATCTTTAATATGGTTGCCAAAAGGTTTATCGCAGCATTCTACCCGGATTTTAATTTTGAGCAGACTACTGTTATCGGCTTGGTCGATAAGACAAAATTTAAGGCTACCGGTCGAGTTGTGCTTGATGAGGGTTGGAAATCCGTTTTTAGAGAGAATACCACTTCTGCCGATATTTATGATAAATCTGATGCAGAATCTCAAAATAATAATTCTGTTAAGGATGATAACACTTCTGAGCAAAAGATGGCTCTCTTCGAAAAGGGTGAAACCGGTCCTCACAAACCTCTTCTGGCCAAACGAACCACTCAACCTCCTAAATATTATACCGAGGGTACTCTGCTCAAAGCAATGGAGACTGCCGGTTCGCAGGTAGAAGACGAGGATTTGCGCGAGGCACTTAAAGCCAACGGGATAGGACGCCCCTCCACCCGTGCCTCTATAATCGAGGTTCTTTACCGGCGCGGATATATCGAAAAGAAAAGAAAGGCGATACATGCCACTCAGGCCGGAGTAGACCTTATTGATCTGATTAAGGAGGAACTTCTCAAAAGTGCCGAATTGACCGGTATCTGGGAAAACCGTTTGCGCCGCATTGAACGTAAGGAGTACTCAGCCTCTGAGTTTATCAATCAACTTAAGGAGATGATACGCTCTATTACTATCAATGTTTTAAAAGATAATTCTAACGTAAAAATATAATCCTCCTTTTTTGCGTTATCTGTAACAGAGCATAACGCATCCGCGTCTTTTACGGGTAAGCGTTGCTACCTCAATTTTATAGTACTATTTTTCCCTCTCTCATACGAATTTTATATATATGAATTGGACAAGTGAACATTGGCAATATCTTGCGGTAACTGCTATAATACTTTATGCGATTTGGCGCATGCTGCGCGGATTGCGTAAAGTTAAAAACAATCCGGGTACTTGCTCCGGTTGCTCGTTGGCTTCTCAATGTCATGACTTTAAGAAGAATAGCGACATTAAGTCGGAAACCGGCGACATAAAAAGTAAGAATAACTGTTGCTGCCATTCGGATGTAAAGGATCCGACCGGAAATAACCACTGTTCTTGTCATAATTAGATTTAGATTATGAAAATAGCGATTCTTGCAGCGATGGATAAGGAGATGGCTCTGCTTAAGAATATCCTTAATGATGCTGAAAATGTAGTTATTGACAATATTAAGGCTTTTAAAGGCCGTATAAATCATCACGAAGTTTTACTCTCTAAATGTGGTATCGGCAAAGTTAATGCAGCGTTAAATACCCTGCGTATCATCAGAGAGTTTAATCCTGACTTGGTCATTAATTCGGGTGTAGCCGGAGGTGCCGGTGGATTGAAAATAGGTGATCTGCTTATCGCCGGTAAAGTTGGTTATCACGACGTATGGTGCGGGCCGGGCACTGTTCCCGGTACTGCCGATGGATTTGATCGTATATTTGTGCCTTATCAGAAGACCATAGAGATTGCTAAAAAATATCTTGGTAATGAGGATAAGGGGGGTATCTCTTACGGCCTGATTGCTACCGGTGATATTTTCGTATCTAAAAAAGAGGAGATAGAGAGCATACACAATGTCTTTCCCGAGGCCGTAGCGGTTGATATGGAGTCGGCCGCAATCGCTCATACCTGCGCTTCTGAAAACATACCATTTAATATTATCCGTGTAGTTAGTGATACTCCGGGAGAAGCCGAAAATATCTCTCAGTATAAGAACTTCTGGTCTGAAGCCCCCGAAAAAACTTTCCAGGCTCTTGAGGTGATTTTACCTCATTTATAATATCTTATTCCCATAGGGATATGTATATTTAAAAGACATTTCCTTCCGGCCTGATTCTGTAACAAATTTTTTTTGATTTTTTTGATTGCTTCGAAAAAATGAATCTCTTTCATAATAAATCGACTATGTTACCGGTCGCTCTGATCGGCGGGGCAATTTTTCTCC